>JANBVL010000003.1 GCA_024238995.1 Patescibacteria group bacterium | reverse complement strand
ACTCTCAGGCATTCAATAAAAAAAGCTGAAAATGAAAAAATTAAACTTGAGAAATGTAAAAATCAGAATGATTTAAGGTTTTTTTATAATCTTTATCTTAAAACCATTAAAAGACATAAGACCATTGCCTATCCCTTTACTTTTTTTAAGTATTTTTTTAATTCTTCAAATGCTGAAATAATTTTGGCAAAATATGAGAATAGAATTATAGCTGGCAGCATTTTTCTATTTTACAACAAATTCGTCCATTATTTTTTAAATGCTTCAGATTACAATTACAAAGATAAAAGGCCAACCTATTTAATCTTATGGAATCAAATTAAAAATTGTCTTCAAAAAGAGCATAAAGTTTTTGATTTAGGAGGGACAGGAAGAAATTCTCAATTAGAGGTTTTTAAAAGAGGATGGGGTACAAAAAAATACACAATTTTTGAATTGAAGAATTTTAAAGAAGGAAGAATTAAAACATTAAAATTAAGAAATGTTTTTGGATTTTTACCTTCCTTTTTGTTTGAAAAAATAAGCCCTTATTTTTTAAAGTATAAATTATAAATATGAATTCTAGAGTTTGCAGCAAAAGAAAACAAAAATGGGAAGAAAAAAACAGGGAATATAAATTGACTCCTTCTCGGGAAGCAACCTTTGTTTTAACCGTTAAAAACACACTTGATCTTTTAAAAAATAGAAAGAGGGGTAAAGTATTAGACATAGGGTGTGGTTTTGGAGAAATTGATATGCTTTTAGCCCAAAACACAAACTTTGATATTATTGGTTGTGATATTTCAGATATTGCATTAAAAGCTGCTCAAAACAATATTGAAAGAGCAGGTTTATCTAATCGGATTAGAATAGAAAAAGGAGATATTTATAACCTTAAATATCCAGATGAGTCTTTTGATATAGTTTTTGGTTTTGGTTATGTTTCAGCCCCAACCTATCCCAGAGCACAAAAAGAAGTTGCCCGAATCTTAAAACCAGGAGGTATTTTAATTTGTGATTTTATAAACTGCTTATCTTTTTATAAGTTATTTAATACTTTCAAAAGAATTATAAAAGGAAAAGACATTCCTTATTATATTTCGCTCAGCGGGATCCGTCGAGAATTTGAAAAAGAAGGTCTTGTTTTTGTAAATCAGCGGCTTTTTAATACTTATCCTCCAGTAAACTTTAATTTGAACCCCAGGATTTTTTTAGCTTTTGAGAACAGTATAGGAAGAATGTTCAAAACTTTTTTAGGAAGAGTAAGATTAGTCAGCTTTAAAAAAATTAAATCTTAGAAATGTTTTTTATTCATCCCCAGATAAAATTAAATAAAAGTATTTTTTCAAGTTTTTTTAAAAAGCCAGATTTAACCTATTTGGAAAAAAAGCTTTATTCATATTTTCCTGACAAGCAAATTGTTTTTACTGACATGGGCAGAACAGCTTTTAAAATTATTATTGAGAGATTAAATTTAAAAAATTCAAAAATAATTTTTCCAGCATATATTTGCGATATTTTTTATCCGATTTTAAAAACATACAACATCAAGCCAATTTTTGTAGATATTGATCTTCAAACTTTTAACGTAAGCCAAGATAAAATTCTAAGAGCAGTTACTCCTGAGGTAAAAGCTGTTTTAATTTCACATACATATGGATTGATTAATAACATTGATAAGATTAGAAATTTGACAATTATTGAAGACTGCGCCCATTCGTTTGGTTTAAAGCAGAATGGAAAATTAGGCGCTGTTTCTTTTTTTAGTCTTTACAAGCAATTCCCAAGCTTAAGAGGGGGAATGTTAGTTTGTCCAAAAGATTGGGAAATTAAACTTCCTAAAACTAGTTTTAGTTTCAGAGATTTTATCTCATTACTGAACTCATTTTCTTTTTTTGCTTTTATGTTTAAATCGTTTGGATCAAAGACTCCGCGCCTGGCTGAAAATTTCATAAGAGAAGAAAAAACAATAAAACCAGCTGGTATCAATAATGTTTCTTTGAATATTTTTTCCCAGTTTTTGGAAGATTTTGAAGAACAACTTGAAAAAAGAAAGAAATTAGCTTTATTGTTTCAAAAAGAATTAGAAAAATTAGGTTTTAAAACTCAAATATCAGAAAATAATGTTTTTTGCTATGTTTCAGCTTTAATTCCCAAAAGATTAGAAGAGAAAAGAGATGTATTTGTTAACAAGTTAAAAAAACAAAGAATGTTTTGCACTAGAATCTGGCATACTCCAATTATTATGAATCCAAAAGTTCAGGAAGAATACAATATTAATTTAAATGAATTCCCAAATACTGTTGAAGCATCAAAAAGAATAATTAATTTGCCTTTACAGAATCACTATACTGAGGAAGACATTAAAATCATGTCAGAGATAATAGAAAAAACATTAAAGAAATTATGAAAGTTTTAATGCCCGTTTTACACTATTGGCCTGTGATTGGAGGATTGGAGACCTGGACTCAGAACATTGCTGAAAGAACTTCTAATAAAGCAGAGGTTTTTGTTGTTACTGGCAGAGTAAAGAGCCAGCTAGAAAAAGAAAGCCTTAATCAGGTGAATATTTTTAGAACCTCTTTATTTTCTTTAACAAATCTTTCATATTCTTCTTTTCTATATATCATTACAGCCCTGCCTTTTATTTTCTTTAAATCATTAAGTGTTATGAAAAAAGAAAAGATTAATATAATTCACTCTCAAGGTTTTTTAAGCGGATTTTTAGGATATTTGCTATTTAAATTAACGAATACTCCTTATATTGTTACAGTCCAAAGATTAGAGCAAAGCGAAAGTTTCTTGAGAAAATTAGTTTATAATAATGCGAAAGTCTGCATTGCTGCAAGTAATAAAATTAAGGAATATTTCCAGCAAATTGAATGTAAAAATATAGAAGTAATTCCCAATGGGATTGATTTAAGAAGATTCCAAAATTTAAACAGAGAAAAAAACAGAAAGGAACTAGGGTTGAATGGTGAATTTGCAGTAATCTCAGTGGCGCGCCTTCAAAAAGTTAAGGGATTAAGATATCTAATAAAAGCTATAGAGATTTTAAATAATAAATTCCAAGTTCCAAATATTAGATTAATAATAATAGGTGATGGCACAGAGAGAGAAAATCTCAAGAGTTTAGTAGAAAAACTTAAGATAGGGGGAAAAGTTAGATTTTTAGGGCAAGTTGGGAACGAGAAAGTTCTAGAATATTTATCAGCTGCTGATTGTTTTGTTTTGCCATCTTTAAAAGAGGGTTTTGGTATTGTGATTTTGGAGGCAATGGCTTCCAAATTATCGGTTGTGGCTACAAAAGTAGGGGGGATATTAGATATAGTTGAGAATGAAAAAACAGGACTTTTAGTTCAATCAAAAAACTCAGAAGAAATTGCCAATAAGATATTTGAGATCTATAAAAAACCAGAACTTGCTGAAGAGCTAACTAAAAATGCATTTGTTAATTTATACAAATATAACTGGTCAAATATTGCGAATCAAGTTTATGAAGTTTATAAAATAATCTTATGAAAATAATATTTGCTACTGGTATTTTTCCTCCTGATATTGGCGGGCCAGCAACTTATGTTGAGAAGTTGGCTAATGAATTACTCCAAAAAGGCTTTGAGATAAGCGTAATCACCTTTTCTGACACTAAAACAAAAAAGAATTATGATTTCCCCGTTATAAGAATTTCAAGTAAATATCCCAAAGGAATAAAACATTTTATATATTTCTTAGAACTATTAAAAATGGCAAGGGGTACAGATATAATTTATGTGCAAAACCAGACAAGTGCAGGACTTCCAAGTGTTTTAGTTTCTAAACTTCTGAAAAAAAGACTTATTTTAAAAGTTGTGGGAGATGCAGCTTGGGAGAGTTATGCTAATAGAGTTAGTGAATTTGATAATATTGAGACTTTCCAAGAAAAAAAATATGATTTTTTAACAGAATTGATAAGAAAAACAAGAAGTTTTGTTGCAAAAAATGCTGATACTATAATTACCCCAAGCCAATATCTAAAAAACATAGTTAAAGGTTGGGGTGTGCCAGAGCAGAATATACAAGCAATCTACAACGCTTTGGAACAATTATTTGAACCTCATATTTCCAAAGAAGAAATTAAAAAGAAAATTGGCATTAAAGGAGACATTATTTTATCAATTGGCAGATTAACTCCCTGGAAAGGATTTTCAGCTTTAATTGATATTTTCCCTGAATTATTAAAAGAAAACCCTGATTTTAAATTGATTATTGTTGGTGAAGGAGAAGAGAAAAAGAAGCTGGAGCTGCGAGTTGAAAAATTGAGATTAAAAGATAATGTGAAATTAGTAGGGAAAATCAGCCATCAAGATATTCCACTATACTTTAGAGCAGCAGATATTTTTGTGTTGAATTCTGGATATGAGGGTTTGCCCCACGTAGTTTTAGAAGCAATGCAGTTTGGGGTGCCGGTTGTCATTTCAAACAAGGGAGGAAATCCAGAATTGATTAAAGATAGTTTTAATGGATTTTTAATAGAATACAACAACGAAGAACAGATAAAGAACACTTTGTTAAAGTTATGGCAGGATACAAGTCTTCAAAAAAAGTTTATTGAAAATTCAAAAGAAAAATTAAAAGAATTCAGCTGGGAGAATTTAGTTAATAAAACAATAAAACTTCTAACTAACAAATAATTATGAAAAAGGTCTTATTCCTCGGTGTAACCAATTATGACTTTAAAGAATCTTCTCCTTTGCATCTTAAAGCAAAGTTTTTAGGATTGAGCAGGGATATTGAACCATATATTCTGGCTCGGGGCAGACCTTTTCATAAAAAAATCTGGAACAGTGAATTTTATCTCTTGCCATATAGCATTTTCTGGTTATTTGCTTTTTTTATTGCTTTTTACATCTGTCTGAATAAAAAGATTGATGTAATTATAGCTCAATCACCTTTAATAGAGGGATTAACAGGTTCGATCTTAAAAAACATTTTCAAAAAACAGTTGATTGTTGAGATTCACGGGGACTGGGAAAGGGGACCATTTCTTTCAAAAAAAAGAAGATTTGAATTTTTTCAAAAGAAATTCATTCCTGTTTTAGCCAGGATTAGTTTTAAAAACGCTGACAAGATAAGAGGAGTTGCAAATTATTTAATTGAAGAAGCAAAAAAAATTGCTTCTGATAAAAGATATTTTTCATTTTCAACTTTTACTGATTTGGAATTGTTTTTAAATGAAAAAAATACTAGATATGATAAATTTATTCTTTTTGTTGGGCAATTGGAAAAAGTAAAAGGAATAGATGTTTTAGTCAAAGCCTTTAGTGAAATTGAGAAAGAATTCTTTGATTTTAAACTTATAATTATTGGTGATGGAAAAGAAAGACAGAATTTAAAAAACTTAAGCTCAAAACTAAGAATTAGAGAAAAAGTAGAATTTCGAGGAAAATTATCTTTAGAAGAAACAAAGAATATAATGAAAAACTGTTATTTTTTAGTTCTACCTTCTTTGTCAGAGGGTTTGCCAAGAGTTTTAATGGAGGCCATGGCTTTAAAAAAACCAGTTATGGCAAGTAATGTGGGTGGAATTCCAGAAATAGTGAAAAATAGTGAAAACGGATTTTTATTTGAAAAAGGAAATACAAAAGATTTAGTTGAAAAAATGAAAATTCTGTTAAAAAACAAGAATCTGGTTGAAAAAATAGGAGTTGTGGGAAACAGATTTGTTATTGAAAAATTTTCAAATGAAAAATATATTAAGAGCTATATTTCAATGATAAATGCTTGAAAAAAGTTGAGGATTTTTTAGAAATCAAGCTTGATTTAAAGAGAAAAAACAAGTAAAGTAAACCTATATAAACTCATAAAATTATGTCTTTTTCAACTATCTTAGCTCTTCTGGTGTCTGTAATAACTGCTAGCACAGCCCAGATTTTTTTAAAAAAAGGGGTTTTAAATCTGACTAATTTAAACTTGTCTTTTTCTGGCCTTTTAAAGCTGTTTGTTTCTATTTTTCAGAACAAATGGCTTTTTTTAGGATCTTCGTTATTTGTTTTTAGCTTTGTTTTTTATCTTTTTGTTCTTTCTAAGCTTCAGTTAAATTTAGCTTATCCAGTCATGGTTAGTGCTGGAATCATATTAGTCGCTATTGGTTCTTGGACCTTCTTTCAAGAGCAAGTTTCTCAGTGGCAAGTTTTAGGAATCTCTCTAATCATTTTGGGCATATTTTTATTATTTCCTAAAATTTAAAAGATATGAAGCTTATAATCATAAGTCAAAAAGTGGATATCAATGACGATAATCTTGGATTTTTTCATTATTGGTTGGAAAAATTTGCAGGTAAACTTGAAAAAGTTTATGTGGTTTGTCTTTCAAAAGGTAAACATAATTTACCAGAAAATGTTTTAGTTTATTCTTTAGGTAAAGAAAAAAGTTATTCCAAGTTAAGACAACTTTTCAGATTACAGAAATTTCTTTTCAAAAATCTCAAAGAAGTTGATGGTGTTTTTGTTCATATGTGTCCTATTTATGCAATAACTTCTTTTCCTTTAGTTAAGATTTTCAGAAAAAAAATGATTCTTTGGTATCTTCATAAATCAGTGAACTGGAAGTTGAAATTGGCTGAAAAATTAGTAGATAAAATTTTAACTGCTTCCAAAGAAAGTTGTCGTTTAAAAAGTAGGAAGAAAATTGAAATTGTAGGACATGGAGTAGATGTGGAAGTTTTTAAGCCCAGTTACAATATAGATGACATGGACTTGGATGCAACTGCTGAGAATAGAAAATTCAAGATTTTATCTGCAGGAAGAATAGCTCCGGTTAAAGACCAAGAAACATTAATCAGAGCAGCTGATATTTTGGTAAATCAAAAAAACATTAAAAACATTAAAGTACAAATTCTTGGTACTCCTTTAGAAAATCACGAAAAAGAATATTTTGAACAATTAAGAAATCTTATTCAAGAAAAGAAGCTCGAAGAATATATTAAATTTTCAGGAAGTATTCCTTACAATAAAATGCCAGAATATTATCAAGATTCTGATCTAGTTATAAATCTAAGCCACACGGGAAGTATTGATAAAGTGGTATTAGAAGCCATGGCCTCAGGTTGCTTGATTTTAACTTGTAATGAGGCATTTAAAAGCATGCTCTCGAATCAATATTTGTTTCAAAAGAAGAATCCCCAAGAGTTAGCCGAAAAAATTATTAACTTAAAAAGTGCAAAAAAAGATAGAAAATTAAGAGAAATAGTAGTGGAAAATTATAATTTGAATGTTTTAATTAAAAAAATTATCCAAAAATTTAATGTGTAGTATAAATGGATTTAATTTTAAAGATGAGGGCTTGGTTAAGAAAATGGTTGAAGTAACTAAACATCGGGGACCAGACCAGGAAGGTTTTTATTGTGATGAAAATGTTTCTTTAGGCCAAGCTCGGCTTTCTATTATTGATTTATCTGAAAAAGGCAGGCAACCAATCTGGAATGAAGACAAATCAATTTGTGTTCTTTGCAATGGAGAAATATATAATTTTAAAGAATTAAGAAAAGAACTTCAGGCAAAAGGTCATAGATTTTTTTCTCATTCAGACAGCGAAGTTATTCTACATCTTTATGAAGAAAAAGGTGAAAGATGCGTGGAAGATTTAAATGGAATTTTTGCTTTTGTGATTTTTGATAAGAACAAAAACAAGCTTTTTTTAGCCAGAGATAGAGTTGGAGTAAAACCACTTTATTATTACTTTGATGGAAAAAGATTTATTTTTTCTTCTGAGATCAAAGCAATACTTTGCCATTCTGTTCCAAAAGAGATTGACCAAGAGGCTTTATTTCATTACTTCCGACTTTTTTTTGTTCCCAGTCCATTCACTTTATTCAAAAATATCTGGAAGCTTGTCCCAGCCCATCATTTGACCTACAAAAATGGAGAAATCGTTGTTAAAAGATACTGGGATATTAAAGATCTTCCAGAAATAGAATCTAAAGAAGAAGCAATAGAAAAGATAAAGCTCTTACTTAAAGATTCTGTGAGGCGCCAGCTTATTTCTGATAGGCCTTTGGGCATTTTCTTAAGTGGAGGGATTGATTCAACATCTATTTTAGGAATTGCCTCAGAATTCACTTCAGGAAAAATTAAAACCTATTCAGTTGGCTTTGATATTGATATTGAGAGAGATAAATACAATAGAGATTTTCAGTTTGCTCGTCAAACTAGTAAATATTACAATACTTCTCATCATGAGCTTTTAATAAGTGATATTGATGCTAGAGATAATATTGAAAAAGCAATTTGGCACATGGAAGAGCCTGTTCCTAATCCAATCCAGATTGCAACTTTTCTTTTAGCAAAAGAAGCTAAAAAAGAAGTTGCAGTGGTTTTAGGGGGAGATGGGGGAGATGAGCTTTTTGGCGGATATCCCAGATATTATTACAGTCAATTAATAGATAGATTTCAGCTTTTTCCTTCTTTTTTGAGAAAGAATTTTCTACCTTATTCTTTGTTAGAGTTAATTTTTCAGAAAAAAGATTTAAAAGAAAAATTAAATATTCCTCCTGGTGCTTCTCGCTACCTTTTACATATGGGTCAGAAAGCAGAAATTTTATCTCAAGTTTTAAATAAAAAATTTGATGAAGATTTAACTAAAGATTTTTTAAAAAGACATTATCCAGAAAATAAATTCAAAGATCAAACAAAATATCTTATGTATTTGGACCTTTCAACCTGGCTTCCTGATGAATCTTTAATTCGTTCAGATAAAATGACTATGGCTTTTGGATTGGAAGAAAGAGTGCCAATCTTGGACCACCGATTAGTAGAACTTGCTTTTAGAATTCCTACTAGGTATAAAGTTAAAGGGAAGAGGAATAATAAATGGATTTTTCAAGAGGCAATGAAAGAATATTTACCTTCTCATGTATTGGGACAAGAGAAAAGGGGTTGGTTTTCACCAGCTGCTAAATGGTTAAGAGCGGGTTTAAAAGATTTTGCTTATGAAGTTCTCTCACCAAATTATTGTTCAGAAACCCAACAATATTTTAATTTTCCTCAGATTAAAGAAATTTTAGATGATCACATTTCAGGTAAAAAATATAATTTAGATATAATTTGGTCTTTACTTACTTTTCAAATTTGGTATAAGAGTTTTTTAAAATAAACACTTATTCTTATGGGCAACAAGAAACTTAAACAAAAAGTAAAAACTTGGTGGGATAAAAATCCATTCAATTATAATATCACTCAAAGAAAAGGAAGTTGGGAATATTTTAGAAATATAGATAGAAAAATTATAAAGTGGATGCCTTGGGCACAAGGCGGTTATCCCTTGCTCTCAAATTTAATTGACTACCAAAGCTTAGAAGGGAAAAAAGTTCTTGATATTGGTTGTGGGGCTGGCTGGAGCTCTGAACAATTTGCCAGGATGGGATGTGAGATTACAGCCGTTGATATTACTCCTGCAGCAGTGGATTTGACGAAGAAAAGATTTAAGCTACATGGTCTCAAGGGAAATATTTTAGAAGCAGATGCTGAACATTTACCTTTTCCTGATAATTACTTTGACTATATTTTAGCTTGGGGTGTTCTTATGCATACTCCCAATACCGTTAAAAGCATAGAGGAAATATGGAGGGTGCTAAAACATGGTGGAAACGTAGGAGCTATGATGTACCACAAAAATTCCTTTAAGTGGTGGTATTTTATTTGGTTTGGGAAAGGGGTTGCAAGGTTAAAATTACTTAAATACTCTTCGCAAGAATTAGCTAATCGCTATAGTGATGGTGTTTATACAGGCGGGAATATGCACACAAAATTTTACACAAAGTCTGAATTATATAATTTATGGCGTAGATTTAAGACTACTGAAATTGGGATTCATGATAATGTGGGCACAGTAGATCAATTGCCACACAGGACACTACCATTAGCTAAGTATGTTCTTCCAAGTTTTATTAAAAAATTTTTAGTTTTAAAATTTGGTGGATATGCCTGGATAGATGCTCAAAAATAACACTATTACTTAAAAGCATAAAACCATGTTAAATAATCTTTTAATTTCTTTACGTAAAGTAATGATCAATCTCAAAATAAAGAAATTTTTAGAGACAATAGGATTATATGATTATATTAAAAACATCTACAGAAGTTTTATTATTTTTATTGGTAAAAATGGTTTAAGATTAAAAATTCAAGATGTTTCAGCTAAAATTATTGTTTCTAATCCCATTGAGGTAAGTATTTGGCAGTCTTTATGTAATGAAGGTGAATTTCTTCAAAAATTTCTAAGCAAGATTAACCATCATACTGTTTTTTATGATATTGGGACGCATATAGGATTGTATGCTTTGTCTGCTGCAAAATACAAAATTACTCCGAAATTCATTTATTGCTGGGAGCCAGAACCCTTTATTTTTAAAAGACTTCAAGAAAATATAAATTTAAATCGGATTGAAAGAATTTTACCTTTTTCTGTAGCTTTAGGGTCCGAGAATAGTATTATTGAAATGTCGACTAGAACTGGGGAACTTGGTTACTTTACTCCAACTCTTGCAATAAAAAGCTCTAAGTCAACACCAGTCCAAGTTGTTAAAGGGGATGATTGGGTTTATAAGAAAAAATTACACTTACCATCGATTATAAAAATTGATGTTGAAGGATATGAATTTAATGTATTAAAAGGTCTTGAAGCAACAATACGGCAATCAAAACCAATCATATTTTTAGAAATCCATCCAGCTTTTTTAAAAGAATTAGGCATTGAAAAAGAACAAGTTTTAACTTTCTTGCGAGAAATGGATTATAAAATAACCTTTTCTTCGTCCCGAGGAAAACAAGAACATTATATTTTTGAACCTCTAAATAAAAAAAGTTTGGATTAAAAAAAACTTAGAATATCTAAATTTCCTATTTTCATAAATTATGAGATTAATTTATATTGCCAATGCTAGGATGCCAACTGAAAAAGCTCATGGGATTCAGATAATGAAAATGTGTGAAGCTTTTGCTAACTCAAAACTTAATAAAAGCATTAAGCTAGAATTAGTCGTGCCCCAAAGGTTTAATTATATTAAAGATGACCCCTTTGAATATTATGGGGTTAAGAGGAATTTTAAAATTACAAAATTGCCCTGTTTGGATTTAGTTCCATTAGACAAGTATATTGGGCATTTAGGGTCTTGGATTGAGAGTATTACTTTTAATTTTTTTGTATTTCCATATATTCTTTTTAAAAAAGCAGACATTATTTATACCAGGGATAAGCTCTCTCTTTTCCTTATTCTTTTCAAAAAAAATCTATTTTTTGAAGCTCATACTTTTCCTAAAAATTATTTTTTATACTCTCTATTTTTTAAAAGATTAAAAAAAATAATAGTTATTACTCAAAACCTCAAGGGTTTTTTTGAAGAACAGGGGATATCATCTAATAAAGTTTCAGTAGTTCCTGATGGAGTGGATTTAGAGAAATTTAATATAAAAGATAGTCAAGAAGAATGTCGGAGAAAATTGAATTTACCCCTAGATAGAAAAATAGTTCTTTATGCTGGTCATTTATATGAATGGAAAGGAGCCCAGGTTTTAGCTGACGCCTCTCAATTTTTACCAGAGGATATGGAGATTTATTTTGTGGGTGGCACTGACAAAGATGTAAAAAAATTTAAAATTCAAAACTCAAAGTTCAAAATTAATATAGTGGGACATAAACCTTATTCAGAGATCCCTTTTTGGTTAAAAGCAGCTGATGTTTTAGTTTTACCCAATAGTGCAAAGCAAGATATTTCCAAACATTGGACTTCTCCCTTAAAGCTCTTTGAATACATGGCTTCAAAAAGACCAATTATAGCTTCAAATTTACCTTCAATAAGAGAAATTTTAAATGAAAACAACTCTTTTTTAGTTGAACCAGACAATCCAGAAAAATTAGCTAAAGGCATTGAAAATATCTTGAAAAGCCCTAATTTATCAGCTAAAATCTCAAATCAAGCTTTTAATGATGTTTTGAGCTATAGTTGGGAAAAAAGGGCTAAAAACATTTTACAATTTTTAAAATATGACTAAGTGGGACAAGTTTTTTGATGAAAAAATTAAAGAAATTGCCAAAGGAAAAACAGTTTTTGATATTGGGGGAGGAAGCAGATTTCAAAAAGGCTTAAAGGCATACAAAAAATACTTTAGCGGTTGTGATTATAAAACAATTGATATTGATACCGAGACCAGTCCTGATATTATAGCTGATGTACATAATCTTCCAATTGCTAATAATTCTGCTGATGGAGTAATTTGTAAAGCTGTTTTAGAGCATGTTAAAAACCCGATACAAGTAACAGAAGAGATTTATAGAATTTTAAAATCTGGTGGGAAATGTTTTGTTTATGTTCCTTTTCTTTATCCTTATCACGGAAATGATTATTGGCGATTTACTGAAGAGGGAATAAAACATTTATTTAGAAAATTTAGCAAAATTGAAATTTGTCCAGTAAGAGGCCATTTGGAAACCATAGTTAATCTTTTGCCTTATCAAGGCAACTTTCCCGTAAATATATTTATTTCTTTGTCAAAATTTTTAGATAGAGTTTTGGAAAAATTTCAAAGCAAAAAACAAGTTTCAGGTTATCACATTTTTTTAATTAAATAGATATGTTAAATAAATTTCTTCTTAAAATTGGTTTAACCTCAAAGATTACTCGAGGAAGAATGGAAGGTTTTATAAAAAAACATCAAGATTATGGTTTGACTCTTGATCTTGGCTGTGGCTACGCTGTTTACCAGAAATATTTTCCAAATTGTATTGGTTTTGACATTCAACCCGGATTAAAAGTTGATGTTGTAGGCGATGCTCATAACTTGCCTTTTAAAAATGAAGAATTTGATAATATTCTGTGTACTGAAGTTTTAGAACACCTTCATTCACCAGAAATTGCAATTTCAGAAATGGAAAGAGTTTTAAAAAGAGGAGGGAAGTTAATTTTGACTACACGATTTATTTTTCCCCTCCACGATGTGCCCAATGACTATTATCGTTTTACAAAATATGGATTAAAACACTTGTTTAAAGAATGGAAAATCTTGGAATTAAAAGAAGAAACAGACACCATTGGAAGCATTGCTGTTTTGCTTCAGAGAATTGGATACCAGTGTGAAATTCTACACTTTAGACCTTTTAAATTATTTTTCTTTGTTTTATCAAAATTGATTTTACCTTTTTCATTTATAATCACTAAGGAATTCGGAGATATCTCAAAAAAGCATCCGGAACAAAAAATTATTACTAGTGGCTATTATTTAATTTGTCAGAAAAAATAACGCATGGAAATAATACTTTCTTGATTGAACCAGATAATTCAAAGGCCTTGAAAAATCCTAATTTTTCCGCTAAAATTCCACATTAGACTTTTTAAGATATTTAGAGTTATAGGTAGTAAAAAATAGCATAAAAAACTAAAAAAACCCATGAATTTAATTCAAATAAAAAACTTATGTCAAAAAGAATTTTAGTTACAGGAGGAGCTGGATTTGTCGGTCATCACTTTATTGACCACCTTCTTAAAAATACTGATTGGGAGATAATTGTTTTGGATTCATTAAATTACGCAGGAAATTTAAACAGAATTACTGATAGCGAGGTTTTTACTCCCAAAAGAGTCAAATTTGTCTGGCACGACCTGCAAGCTTCGATTTCCGACAGTATTCATAAATTAATTGGAAAATTAGATTATTGCGTTCATTTTGCCGCAGAAAGTCATGTTGATAAAAGCTTAAAAAACAGCATTCCTTTTGTTATGTCTAATGTGCTGGGAACTGCTAATTTATTGGAGTATTTTAAGCATCATCAGCCCAAATGCAAGACCTTAATATTTTCTACTGACGAGGTGTTTGGTTCTGCCCCAGAAGGTGTTTATTTTAAAGAAGAGGATACCTTTAAACCATCCAATCCTTACAGTGGGAGCAAGGCTGGTGAAGAAATGATGGCTTATAGTTTTGCTCATTCTTTCAAACTTCCTATTTCAATTATAAGGTCAATGAATATTATTGGTGAAAGACAGCATGTGGAAAAATTTATTCCTAAGGTGATTAGAGCTATTTCAAACAATCAAAAAGTAATTTTTCATGGTAGAGGAAGAAATGATATGGCTTCCAGGTGTTGGATTCATGCCCGGAATGTTTCTGATGGTTTGTTATTTTTATTAGATAGGGCTCAGCCAAAAGAATTTTATCATATTGTTGGTGAAGAAAAGACTGTTTTAGAAATAGCTGACTGGATATGTGAATTAATTAAAGAACGAAAACTAAAAGACGAAGAGATAGAATTTGTTGAATATCCTGTTGAGAGGCCAGGACACGACAAAAGGTATGCTCTTTGCGGAGAGAAATTAGCAAAAATGGGCTGGAAACCACCCAGAGATTTAGAAGAATCATTAAAAAAGACTATTAAATGGACATTAGAGCATCCGGAATGGTTAAATTTATGAAAATAAAATATAAAATTAAAAAATTAAAAACCCATTCTGATGAAAGAGGTTGGCTGGTGGAATTATTGAAATCAAATGAACTTGAAAAACCGGTAAAACAGATTCATATTGCTTCAATTAAACCAGGACATGTAAGAGGAAATCACTACCACTCAAAACGAATCGAATGGTTTTTTCTTATTACGGGAAAAGTTAAGCTTGCTTTTCAGGATATAAAAACAAAAGAAAAGACTTCGTTTCAGCTTTCTGAAAAAGAACCAAAAGTGATAACTTTCCTTCCCCATATCTCTCATGCAGTGAAAAATATAGGGAAGAAAACAGCATATTTTGTAAGCGCTCAAAGCGATATTTATAATCCTAAACAGCCAGACGCTTTTCGTTTCGAAATTCTTAAATAAAATGAATAAAGATTTTTTTCACAAAACAAGTTGCAGGGTTTGTGGGGGATTAAATTTCGTAAAAATCTTGGATTTAGGGAATATGCCTTTAAGTAACGCTTTTTTAAAAAAGCAAGAGCTAGATAAAGAGGAAAAAAAATTCCCTCTTGTTGTTTATTTCTGCAGAGACTGCAGTCTTCTTCAGGTTTTAGACATAGTAAGTCCCAAGCTGCTTTTCGGGCAGTATTATTACCAAACTTCTACCAGTTTACCTCTGGTGAACCATTTTATAGGGTTGGGAAAGAAATTATTAGATAGATTTATTGAATCAAAAAATAACTTAATAATAGATATTGGTGGAAATGACGCCGTTCTACTGAATAGCATTAAAAGCAAATGCCGAGTTTTGAATATTGAACCAGCAAAAAATATTGCGAAAATTTCTAAAGAAAAAGAAGTAGATACCATCAATGATTTTTTTAGCAAAGAATTAGCAAAGGAAATTTTTCAGAAATACGGCTCGGCAAAAGTTGTTATTGCAAGTAATGTGTTTGCACACATTGACGATTTAGAAGAAGTGCTCCAGGGTGTGAAAATTTTAATAGGAGAAAAAGGAGTCTTCGTGATTGAGGTGCATTGGGTTGCTAATTTGTTAGGATTAGCAGGCGTAGGAGGATTTGATCAAATTTATCATGAACATCTTTCTTATTTTTCTTTATTGACTCTCCAAAAATTGTTTGATAAATTTAATTTAAAAATTTTTGATGTTAAATTAATTCCTATCCACGGTCAGTCTTTACAGGTTTACATTAAGAAGAATTCAAAAGATTCAGTTTCTGTTAACGAGTTTTTTAAAAAAGAAAAAGAGTTAGGACTGGATAAAGTACAAACTTATTCCAGTTTTGCTAAAAAAGTAGAAAAAAACAAAAAAGAGTTAATATCCTTACTTAGAAAATTAAAAAAAGAAAACAAGAAAATTATTGGTTATGGGGCTCCTGCTAAAGGAAATATTTTATTAAATTATTGCGGAATAGATAATAACATTTTAGAGTTTATTGTTGATGATTCTTCCTTAAAACAAGGTCTTTATGCGCCCGGTGTTCACGTCCCAGTGCTTTCTACTCAAAAAATAAAAGAAACAGTTTTTGACTATGCGCTTCTTTTAGCTTGGAATTATAAAGACTCTATCTTGGAAAAGGAAAAAGATCTAAGGGAACAGGGGCTCAAATTTATAATTCCAGTGCCCGAAGTTAAAATTTTATGAGCACAATATATTTTTTTTCAAAAGGCAACAAAAAAATAGCCAGCTCTCGTTACAGAGCTTATTTTCTAGCTGAAGAGCTCAACAGACTGGGTTATAAGGCAAAGGTTTATCCGTTAGATTTTGACTGGAAAAAAAATAATTCATTCTTTGATAACATAAAATCTTTTTTTAAATATTTAAAACTCTTGATTTCTCTCAAAAAAGGCGATACATGTTTTTTACAGCGGACAATTTATAATAAATATTTCTTCCTGGCAGTAATATTTGCAAGAATCTTTTTCAGAAAAGAATTTATTTTTGATCTTGACGATGCGATATTTACCCACTCTCCCATAAAAACATTTATTTTCGTAAAATTAGCCAAAAAAGTAACATGTGGGGGTCATTTTGTTTTAGATTGGGTAAAGAAATATAATTCTCAATCTTTTTATCTTCCTGATGCTATCCCTTCTTCTATGTATTCATCTTTCACTAAAGACTATGGAATAAAGAATACTCCTCTTATAATTGGTTGGGTTGGCGACGGTCTTGTTCATGTCGAAAGTCTTAAATTATTAAAGCCTGTTTTTGATAATTTAATACAAGATAATGTTAAGTTTAAGTTTCGACTAATTGGAGCCAGAGGTGAAAAAAGAATCTACAATTTATTTAATAGTATCACAGGACTACAAGTTGAATTTGTCGACTGGGTTAGTGCTAAAGACGTTTTTCGAGAAATTCAGAAATTTGATATCGGCATAATGCCGCTTATAGAAAATGACTTAAATAGAGCTAAATATGCTAAAACAATTGAATATATGGCTTGTGCTGTTCCTCCGATTGCATCTAACTTCGGAGAAAATAGTTTTATTATTAAAGACAGAGAAAATGGTTTTTTAGCAGATACAACTAACGAATGGTGTGAAAAAATAAAATTAGTGCTATCCGACCAGAAACTACGGGAAAAATTAGGCAGAAAAGCTCAAAACGATATTAAAAAAAAGTTTTCAATTCAACAAATTGCAAAACAATTGATCAAGATAATTTAAAAGTTTGTCTTTCTTCTATTTTTTTGTTAGTATGTTTATCATATTTTAAAAATATTAAGCATTTATGCCCTTAAAGCCATCACCTAAAATTTGCCCAATCTGTAAGGAAGGAAACAACTTTGAATTTTTAAGAGATTATTCACTGAGAGAGAATGATTTTTCGCTTTATGAGTGCGTAAAATGTAGCGTTCAGTTTTGGGAGCCATTCAAGAATCCAGGAGCTAAATGGTATGAAGCTCAAGAAAAATACACTACTGCCACTACAAAAGAACCCCGTCTTTATCGAGGTTATCACAAAAAGTTTTTAGCACTATATCCTGTCTTTCCTAAGAATACAAAAGTTTTAGATATAGGTTGCGGACGAGGCGAATTTCTTTATGAGCTTCAGAAGCGCGGTTGTGAATGCTGGGGAGTTGACCTTACTAAATCAGCTATCAAGACAGCAAAAGATAAATTCAACCTCCAAAATCTTTTTGCCATGGAGCTTGAAGAATTTTTTCAAGAGAAAGACTTGCCCAAATTTGACATCATTACTTCTTTTGAAGTAATTGAGCATTTAGATGATCCTTTAAGTTTTATACAAGGAATTAAAAGGCACATGGCGCCCAAAGGCAAGATTGTTTTAAGTACACCTTCAAGGGAAAGGTTCTTGACAGATATGTATGAATGGGATTTTCCTCCATGGCATATAAGTCGATGGAACAAAGAGGCAATGTCTAATCTTTTTAAAAAAATTGATTTTAAGATATCGTTCATTCATTATGTTGATCAATTTTTTCATTTGTTTGAGTTATTTTCAGAAAAAGCTCGATTTGGTTTAGTTAAAAAAAATAATAAGCCTGTTCAAAATAAACAGATTTCTAGTATTCAAACTCAACCTGCTCAGGATTTTCCGTCTAGACCTAAATTATTCACTAGGTTAGTTCAAAAAGCAGCTAAACTAAAGAACTTTATTATTGCTGGTATACCTGCATTTCTTGTCTGGGGCTTCGGTAGAATTGCTAGAGTTAAAAATGGTGTTATGGTTATTGAGCTTGTATCCAGCAGAAAGTCAAAAAATGATTATTAAAATAATATTTATAAAGATATAACATGGAAAAACAATTTGGTATCTACCCTAAACTTTTTAAAAAACTTTTTAAAGGTACGTTTTCAGGAGCTAAACACTTAATTTTAAGAAGTGGGGAAAAAACTTCTCTTAAGCCAAGATGGATGTGGTTTGAAGCTACTGATAAGTGCAATTCTCGTTGTACCCATTGTAGTATATGGAAAAAAAAGCCAACAGAAAATTCATTAACTCCACAAGAGATAGAACGCACATTTAAAGACCCTGTTTTTTCTGATTTGAAATATATTATAATTTCTGGAGGAGAAGTGGTTCTACGTCCAGATATTGTAGAATTTTATCTTGCAATAAATAAAGCCTTGCCACATGCTCAGTTGCACTTAAGCACCAATGGTATAGCTGTAGACAGGGTAATTAAAGTAGTTAATGAGGTTATTTCTCACGACATTCCTTTAAAAGTCGGAGTTTCAATAGATGGAATCGGAGAGAAGCATGATTCAGTAAGAGGCGTTAAAGGCAACTTTAGAAATGCAGACAGATTATTAAAAGAATTAGTGGCTTTAAGGAAAAATACAAATAAAGTTTTTCCAGTAATTGGATATACTCTTTCAAATTTAACAATTGATTCTTTTGAAGATGTCAAAGACTATGCTGAAAAAATGCAAGTAGGATTGGTGGTTCAATGGTTTAGTGAATCTTCATTTTATGATAATGTTGGAAGAGATTTAGTTGACAAGAAACATCTTGGCGAGAAAATGATAAAAATTGTAGAATCTCTTCCTACCGAACCTCTTAATGACATGTGGATTAATTGGCTAAAAGGAGGTTCGATTAAATTTAATTGTTTCGGTATGTATACATTTTGCGTTCTGAAATGCAATGGAGACATTGTTCCTTGCTTGAGTTTATGGGAGACTAGTGCTGGGAATGTAAGAGAAAAAACTCCTACCGAAATATGGAACAGTTTAGAAGCTAAAAATGCCAGGAAATGTGTAAAGAATTGTAAAGGATGTTTAAATTCTTGGGGCGTAGGATGGAGTTTTTCTTCTAGCTTTTTCCCTAATTTAATGTTTAATTTTAAACATCTAGACCTTCTTCTAAAAAAACTCACAGGAAAATTTTATAAAAAATAATGAGAATAATTTTTCTTTTAAAGAACACGGCAGTAAGCGGAGGGGTAAGGGTTGTGTTTGAGCATGCTAATCGTCTCCATAATCGAGGACACGAAGTCTGCATAATATATCCTATAGTGCCCTTATCTATTTCTTCAAGAAAATGGGGTTTTGATTTTTATAGTTTTAAAAGATTATACGGAAAAATCAAAAATTCAGTTTTAAATTCTATTCGGCCGAATTCAGTTAAATGGTTTCCTTTAAAAGCAAAATTGCTTAAAGTCCCGACTTTTAATGAAAGGTATATTCCTCAAGCTGATGTAGTGATAGCGACTAGATGGGAAACGGCTTACGAAGTGAGTAAATACCATCAAGACAAAGGCGAAAAATTTTATTTCATTCAACATTACGAAATTTGGTGCGGTCCGGAAAATAAGGTAAATGCTACTTACACTCAACTTGGGCTTCGCAATATTGTTGTTTCAAATTGGATAAAAGAGATTCTCAAAGAGAAGTTAAAAGCAAAAATTGAAGTGGTAATACCAAACGGTGTTAATCTAGAGCAGTTTTACCCAGAGAACATGAAGAGAAAGAGCGATAGAATCAGAATTTTACTGCCTTACCGTAGAGTAAAATGGAAAGGTATAGAAGATGGGCTTGCGGCTTGCAAAATTGCAAAACAAAGATATCCTACCATTCAAATCGTGATGTTTGGACCTGAGCCAAAAGAAAAAATCTCTTCAGACATAGAATTCCACAAAATGCCTTATGGAGAGAAATTAAGAAAAATCTATAATTCCTCTGACATTTTTGTTTTTCCCAGCCACAACGAAGGATTTGGTCTTCCTCCGATGGAAGCAATGGCTTGTAAATGTGCTGTGGTGGCGACCGAAGTAGGGGGAGTGCCTGATTATACAATTCCGGGAAAAACAGCTTTAGTTTCTAAACCTAAGGATGTAAAAGCAATGTCAGAAAATATCATTAGATTAATAGAAAATCCAAAAGAACGAAAGAAAATTGCAGAGAATGGCTATGATTTTATTCAGGATTTCGGTTGGGATTGTTCAACTGATAAATTGGAAAAAGTTTTCCAAAATTATGTTAAATAGGCTTGATTTTCTTGATTCGTGCTTTTTTTATTTCTCTCTGCCAGAGAATAATATCAATAATAAGAGCAAAAAAACTAAATAAAATTTTAGCTGTCATGATACCGATAATTCCCCATAGAGCTCCCAAAACTAAAAGAGATATAATTAGAAATAAATGAGAAGAAATTACCCCGATATATTGGGACTTTATTAATTTATGAGAGGGAAATATTGTTCCAACGAAAAGACCAGCCAATTTAAATAGGATTGTTAAGGAAAATAATTGGGAAAAGAAAATTGACTCTAAATATTTGGGAAATAATATTCTGTAAAGAAAGGGAGCAATCAGAACATAGGCTAAAACAATTATTCCTCCGATGAATAGCAACTGAAATGTCCTTTTGTATAGATTTTTGTTAATTTCTTCTTTACTTCTAATGGTTAGTTTGAATAAAGCTAGAGGTTGAAAGTTTTTTAAAAAGGACCAAAGCTGTTCAACAGGGGTGATAGCAAAATGATAAATTGCAAGTGGAACTGCTCCTAAGTAATGGAAGACTAAAATTCTGTCCAGATACAAAGCTCCGGTAATTAAAACTCCAAGCAAACTCATATGTTTTCCGTAGGAGAGGGTTTGAGGATCCTCTTTTTTGTTTGGTTTAAATTTTGATTTGGTTAAGAAATAAAAGAAGTAATTTAAAAAGGTGCGGGAAACAAAATAAATTGTAATTAACCAAAACAGGTTTTTGGTTAAAAATAGAGCACCAATTAATGTTCCAGCAGAAACGATTTGACTGAGGGTATTGTATTTTACCTGAATATCAAATAATTTTTTCCCAACTAGAAAACCACCGTATACTTGGGAAGCCAACATTAAGGGTAAAAAGATAGCTGAGATAAATAGTGGAATAGGCAAAAGAGAATTTCCTTTGATCCAATAGTAAATGGCTCCTCCTATGGCAACTAAGCTTCCCAGTAACCCCCATTTTAATTTGGTTTTAAAACCAGTATAAAAAGAACCCTCTAAACCTCGAGCTACGGCTTGAATTATAGCCGTTCTCATTCCAGTGAGAGTAAAGATACCTAAAACTCCAACTAAAGAAAGGATATATCTATAATTTCCATAAGTGACAGGGTCAAGTAAATTAGCGAAAGCTACTGCCAACAAAAAAAAGGCAGCTGTTGAAATTATCTGCCCTAAAGTTAGCCATGACCCTCCTTTAGCTAGATAAATCATATCAGTTTGAGTATATTTTTGAGACCAGATAAGTAAACGCCGGATTTTAATTTTTAACGCATTAAACATATCTTAGGAACTTTATTTTTACCCTGTTAAAGATTATGACAGTAAAAACAAAAAGAACAATTCTCTAACAAGGTTTATCTTATTAAATCTAATAACCAAATTTTATTCAGAGATGCATTGATTTGGAAAAACTTCGCTGAGTCGGTGGCAATATTAGCTACTTGGGTTTGATTAATAATTTTTTTACTAAATTCGTCGGAATAACCCAAAATGTATTTCACTTCAAATTTTTCAAAAACAGAATTCAATTTTCCATTATTCAATAAATCTTCAATAGTTTCTACTCGAAAAATGACCAAAGATTTGTTATTTAAATAATTCAGACGATAGAGATGAGAAACTTCAAGAGGAGAGGCAATAACGCCTTCATCAGGAACATTGAATTCTTTAATTTTCTGGCTATATACCCTGACTAACGAATCTATTCGATGCCGATCAAATAATCTGTTCCAGGCCGCATGATTAACCAGTAGAAGATGATGGAGCAAAATTACAATAATTATAATGGAGAGAATTGTTGATTTTTTTTGTTTAAAACCAAAATATTCATTTAGTATTTTAATTAATGTTACTAGTCCCAGGGAGATAAAGAGGGCGATTACCCAGCCAAAATCCATTAGATGTGATCTCGCAGCTAAGATGAAAAAAGAAAGGAGGAAAATAGTAGAAAAAATCCAGCCTAAAGTGAAAACATATAGATGCTTATTTTTTTGCCTCAAGCTGTAAATTCCCAAAATCATTAACAAAAAGATAAAAGGTCCTCCAATTTTTTCTAGAGAGAAGAATCTTAAAAGGTGGTCGGAAAACAAAACTAATCCCACCCCCATTCTTTCTAAAAAACCCGGAGATCTAATTCCAATATTGGAAGCGGATTTAATTAAATATGCTTTAGTAGAAAAATCTATTTTTTCGTTGTCCAACTGATTTTGATAATCTTTTAGAAATTCCTCTTTATTGAAATGATAGGTATAAGGATCAGGAAAGAGGTGGCCGTAACGGCTAAAATCAGCTGATTTTAATTTGTCTGGTGACTGGGTAGTAAAATGAAGTAAATTAACATTGCCTCCGTCTCCAATCATTAAGGCGTTAGGTAGCCAAAGATAACTAAATAAAGCTATAAAAGGGATAAAAATATAAAGTAAATAGCGCTTTTGTTTAACCACCCACAAATAGATAAAAAGAAATGGCACAAACAGCAAGAGAGTTTCTCGGGATAAACAAGCTAAAGCAAGGAAAATTCCCGAGATTCCCAAATAAATATAGTTGCGTTTTTGTTTGGTACCACAAAGATAAAATAAAAAGAAAAAAGAAAAAAATAACAAAGCAAATTCGTAAGTACCCAAACGATAAGGAAGTTGCCAAATAAAGGGCAATAACATATAGATTAGAGAAAAAATTAGCGATAATTTAAAGCCGAATAAATAAAAGATTATTAAGGTGAAAATTACTAAAGAGAGAGCATGAAGGGATATCGAAAATAAAACTAAATTCTCTTCACTAAGTGGTCCCATTATTTTAAAAAACTCTCCATAAAGCAGAGCGGCGAATTTATTGGCTTGAGCTGAAGTATGAGCCTGATTTTTAACCAAATTAGAAGAGAGGAGGACGTTAAGATCGTTTTCTGCTCCATATACTCCGGTTTGAGCCAGGTTTCGACCCAAAATAACGGTTCCTACTTCCACCCCATAAGGAGTGTAACCTTTAAATAAAACAAGCGAATACCAGACAGAAATGGTTAAGAGGAAAATAACTGCTCCCAAAATTGTTATTTTTATAATATTTTTCATTTTATTATTGACTCATTAACAAGGAAAAATTATTTCTTAAAGAAATATTTTAGAATTGAAAAATATTCTTTAGGATTATACATTACGCCTGTACGGATGGCACATTCCCAAGTGCAGTTGCATTGGTGTTTTTTTATTTTTTCATATTCTTTTTTAGCCAAATCTGAAGTAACAATTCTTTTAATATCATAGTCATGCTCACGTAAATTTCCTAGAGAAGTTGGCAACATCTCACAGATTTTAACTTCACCCATGTCATCAATAACTATCATTTTTTTAATAACATAACACTCAAAATTGCGTTTACCAGTTTTTAAATTCTCAAACACTTTATGTCGCGCAAGAGTTGTCGCCCCCCAGATAAAATTGGCTAGGGGGTGATTTTTAAATTTGTCATACTTCAAGTCTGTTAAATAGTCAATCGCTTCTTTATATTTTTGATTATAAAGATTTTGTTGAGTCTCACTTAATCTAGCTTCACCGCGAATATAAGTTACACCCATAGTATCAGGATCAATTTCTGTTTTAAGGTACTTTAACAAATCCATTAATTCATCTTGATTATTTTGCATAAAGCATGAATTAGTATTTAAGGTAAAATTTTTATATTTTGATTTTAGTTTTTTAACTCCTTTGGCTGTTTGAATTACTTTTTTAAACCCACCAGGCACGCCGCGAATTTTATCATGAGTTTTACTCAAACCATCAATAGAAAAAGTAAATCGGAAATGAATATCTGTAAAACGATTAAGTAGTTCTTCAGCTGTAGCCACGATTTTTTCTGTTAAAAAACCATTGGACGGCACGCCTACAATTTCAACTCCGGTATACTTTCTAAAAATCTCCACAATTTCTGGAATATCATTTCTTAAATATGGCTCACCACCACCTAGATTAATCATAAGCATATTACCCCAATTCTTTGCAATTTTTTCTATTTCTTCTAAACTTAACTCTTTACGATTAGGCGAATCTTCAATTAGTCTCCAATTAAAACAGTGCGCGCAGCGAGCATTACAGCGCGAGGTAATGTAAAAAATAGTATAAAATGGAATTTGGGCAAAATAACCTTTTGCCCAACGGAGATACTTTTTAAAATTCATAAGATTTTTTCTTAAACATCTTACCAATCAGGAATCCTAAAATACCTGAAATTGAAATTGATAAAATGTAAAAGTAATGTGTTATTACAGCTTTAATAAAAAAAGTTAGACCATACTTTTTATAAAAGGCAACATAAAGTTTAAGAACTAAATTAAAGAAAATTAGATACAAGCCAATAGCCACTAAACATAATAAGGGTATAGACAAGAACAAACCTAGGATTCCAAAAAATATTGTAAAAATTGATAATAAATAAAGAGCCTGGAATCTTTTACTATTATAGCTTGTTTCAAGCTTATTTTTTACTGAAGCTAATTCTCTAGCTCTTAAAAAAGCCCGCATTGAATATTTTTTCAAACCTAAAAAGTATTTTTCATAAAAACAATGTTTCATTAAAATATTTTTATCAAGACTAATATTATAACCCTTACCAAACAATTTCAACCCAAGAAAAAAATCTTCACCATAAACTTTTCTAAATTTCTCATCAAACCCTCCTTCTGCTAAAAAAATATCCTTATAAATTGCTGAGCCATTACTGCCCCAGCTACAATTAAAAAGGTGTTTAAAATTATAATTCATTTCTATTGCTTTAAATTTATTAAAAAAAGTGTCTTTAATTGGTTCATCACTCCAGATAATAGATAAACCTTGAAGTTTTGGCTCTTTTTCAAAACGCCTTTGAATTTTAATTAAAGTATCAGGATAAACTTGGGCGTCTGAATCAAGAAAAAAGAGTATCTTACCCTTAGCCTGTTTGGCGCCAAAGTTACGACTTATGGACGGACCTGTGTTTTTTTCAAGTTTTAAACAATAATAGGCAGAATAATTATTAACAACTTGTTCTACATCCACCGTAGTTGAACCATCATCAATTACAATCACTTCAAAATCTGCGTCTTGAGATGCATACAGAGAATCCAAACATTTTTTAAGTTGAGGATCATTGTATGTGGCAATAATAACTGATATTTTCATTTTTTTGCAAGAGTGGCTATAAAATGATATCCAATCATAGACGGGATTCTATAGATTTTTTGTATTTCAAAAAGTCCTTTAGATATATCAGTAATGAATTTTTTATCTGCTCGATGAAGATGCCAGTCATATTCTTCTTCTTCTCGGCAAGCGCCCAATATTTTATTTAAATAGAGAATTTTAGCGATTTTCATAATAAATTGTATTCTTTTTTCATCTGGCACACTAATAACCAGAAGACCATCGTTTTTTAAGATTTTGTGTATTTCTTTCATAACCTTTCTGGGTCGAGGGACGTGTTCGAGCATTTCTGAACAGATAATTTTATCAAAAGATTCATTTGGAAGATCTAAGTTCTCGGCATTTCCTAATCTCAATTCAACTCCCTCTTTTTCTTTTAAATTTTTTCTAGCTCTGCTTAGAGCAATTTTAGAAATATCAAGTCCAACTATTTTTTGGAGAAGGTCAGGCATTAGAGAGATTAAAGAGCCCTCCCCGCATCCTAAGTCTAAAACAAGGTCATTTTTTTTAAGTTGAGCTAGTTGAATAATTTTTTTCAATCTCATCTTTTCAATAGTTCTTAAAAATATATTTTTACTTTCAAGGGGTACACCTTTTGAGTGGTGTTTTTTAACCATTTGATCATTCCATTGAGCTAATTCTTGATTTATATTTTTTTGGTTCATATTTTAGAAAAGTTGTGCTATTCCGGCTCGGAAAAGCGCTTCAAGGTCTCCAAAATTACGAATTGAGCATAGGATATTTAAAATTACTTTTGGCCTTAGATAGAATGACCTGTAAGCTTTTTTAGTTCCAGCCATTATTTCTTTTCCAGAGAGTTGAGGATAATGAATAGGAGCATTTCTGCCCTGATCAATGTTTTCCCATTTTTCTGAAACCAACCATCCTTTTTCTTTAACTTGTTGATAGAATTTAGTTCCAGGATAAGGAGAGGCAATATGGAAAATAGCGAAAGTAATAGGTAGTTTTTTGGAGAATTCAATTGTTTCCTGAATGGTTTTTTGGGTTTCACCGAGAAGCCCTATTATGAAATATCCATAGACTTTAATGCCATTTTCGTGAGTTAATTTAACAGTTTTTTCTGCTTGTTCCACTGTGGCTTCCTTTTCACATTTTTTTAAAATTTCTGGAGATCCTGACTCAATGCCATAGGCAATCATCCAACAACCCGCTTTTTTCATTAATTTTAGCATTTCTTCGTCTACTGTATCTACTCGACTATTACAAGCCCATCTAAAATTAAAGTTTTCATTAATCATCATTTGACAAAGCTTCATAACTATATCTTTATCTATGGTAAAAGTATCTGAATGGAAAATAAACTCTTTTAATCCTATTTCTTTAAGGATTTTTAATTCTTTGATTATACTTTCAGGAGATCTGTGTCTAATTTTTCTTTCCCACATAATTGGTTGACGGCAGAAAGTACAAGGGAAAGGACATCCTCTTTCAGAAAGGACAAAAGTAAATTTGGAAGCCATAAAAGGAAAAACATATTTATTCAAAGGCAACAGGTCGTGGCGGGGGATAGGTAATTCATCTAAATTTGCTAAGAATTCTCTTCTTTCATTTATTTTTATTTTTTCCTGAATACGATAGGCCAGACCTTTTATTTTCCCAAAATCGTGGATTTTAGTTTCAAGATTTTTAATTAATTCTCTAAAAGTAATTTCAGGTTCACCAACAATAACAAAATCTAGGTCAAGGTTTTCTCGTAATGTTTTTTCAGGAAGCTCTGTTACATGAGGACCCATGGTTATAGTAATGGCACCTATCTTTTTTGCTTCTTCAAACACCCTTAAATCATTTCGGGCGGTAGAGGTTATGACATGAGATACCACATAGCGAGGTTTTTTAATATTCAATATCTTCAAAAATTTATCCCAGTTTATTTTTTCAGCTATACAGTCAAGTATTTCTATTTTAAGATTTTCAGGGGTCATAGCGGCTAAATAGGCCAAACTAGTTTGAGGCCAAATGATTCTTTCTTTGCTTGTTCTGCCCGAACGATTGAAATCTCTAATAATAATTGAGTTGTCCGGTGATGGGGGATTAATGAAAAGAATGTCCATAATAATTATTTTCTACTTTTAACAATTAAATCAGCTATCATGCCGATTGCCAATATTTGAATGGCTGAAATGAAAAAAATAACAATAGTAATATCCATTATTTGAGGCGTGAAAAAATAGCTATAGACTAGAACTCCCAGACTTAACAAGAATAAAATTAAACTAATTGGGATAAAGACTTTGAGGGGATTAAAATAAAGGATAGTTCTAATTATTAGTTGAAGAAAATTTAAAGTATCTCTAATTGGTTTTATCTTTGATTCACCTTTTCTTTTATAATAATTGATGGGAAAGTATTTAACTTGATAGTTATTGGTCAATAAAGCCAAAGTAATGGTGGTAGTAAAAGAAAATCCATCAGGCAAGAGATGAATAAACTGGTTTAAAACATCTCCTTTAATTATTCTGAGTCCGGAATTTAAATCCGGGATTTTGGTTCCTGTTAAATAGTTGGCTAGTTGGGTAAGCAGCCATTTAACTGGCTTTCTGGCAAGAGGTATTTGACTCTGAGGATTTATTCTAGCTCCAACTACCATATCGTAACGCTCTTTTTGGTTAAGTAAATCAGAGATACTTTCTGTTGGATAGGTACCATCAGCATCAATAATTAGAACATATCCTCCTCGGGCCTTTTGGATACCAGACTTAAGAGCCGCTCCATAACCGCGGTTTTCGAGATGATTGATAACTTTAATACTAGGCATTTGTTCCAGTATGTTTTTAGTTCTATCAGTGGAACCGTCATTAACTACTATTATTTCGCATTCTTGGTTAAGATGTTTTTTGACATTCGCAATTACTTTTTCAATTCCCTTTTCTTCATTATAGGCTGGTATAATGATCGATGTTTTTATTTGATTCATTTTATTCTTTTTTAAAAAATAATTGAAAAGTTCTAAGTAAAATTCCTATATCAAGCAAAAAGTTTCTATTTTTCAAATAATATAAATCATACTGAAATTTTTTACGGCTGTCTATAAAAGACCTTCCATACCTGAATTTTATCTGGGCCCAGCCTGTAAACCCAGGTTTTACTAGATGTCTTAAATGATAATGGGGAATTTCTCTCTCTAGTTTTTCAACAAACTCTGGCCTTTCTGGTCTTGGTCCAACCAAAGAAATATCTCCTTTTATTACATTTATCATTTGAGGGATTTCATCTAAATGACTTTGTCTTAAAAACTTTCCAACTTTAGTTATTCTTTTGTCTTCTTTTTCTGCCCAAACAGCATTCTCTTTTTCTGCTCCAACTTTCATTGACCTGAATTTATATAAAACAAAAGAATTTCTGTCTTTTCCAATTCTTTTCTGAGAATAAAATACATAACCTTTATCTTCTAATTTAATAGCCATGGCAATAAAAGGCCAAAGGGGGAGAGTTAGAATGAATAAAAAGCTGGCTGAAATTATATCAAAAATCCTTTTTGTTTCATCATAAAAACTTTTCTCTCTTTCCTTTATATTCTCTAAAAACCAGGATTGAGAAACTGTTGAGACCGGAATTTTTTCATAAATCAATTCATAAGCTTTAGCAAATTCTAAAAAGTTTACTCTAGCTGGTAAACAAAAATAAAGGGCTTTAAGCATTTCAGGGTTTGATTCAAATTCTTCTGTGAAAATCACTGTGTCAATGTTATGTTTTTGAATCTGAGAAAAAAGATCTTTATTTATATCTATTGAAATTATCTTATAGCCGAGATAAGGTTTTTCATTAATTTCTTCTTTTAATATTTCAACTTCAGAACCTTTCCCCATTATTATGGTTCTGTTTAAAAAGTGCACTGAAAACAGAGAATAAAATAATCTGCGCCAGCCTAAAAACAAGATTCCAAAAATTAAAATATTTATTACTAAATTGGTTTTTGGAGCAATTTCAAAAAAAGGAACTGTATAAAAGAAAAGCATTCCCAGAACTAAACTTACAGCAAGGGCCCCAAGAGTATTGGCATAAAAAGAGGTTTTAGTTTTAATCAAATGAAGGTCGTAAAGGCCGAAAATATAGAAAATAATGAACCAAAAAACATAAATAATGGAAAAAGGCAACACATGCAAAGAGAATATTTCAAAACTAAATTCACCAAAAAACCCTAACAATAAGGTTAGAAAAAGTGAGAGATAGATTAAGAAAATATCCCCCAAAAAAACAAGGATTTTCCTCATACTTGACATAGATATATTTTAGTAAAAAGCGTTAAAATTTGCAATATCTTACATATTGGCTAAAATAATTGAATGATTCAAGCATTGAAAAAAATTTGTCTTTTCATAATCAAAACAGGAGCATATTTAGCCTTGTTTGCTCCAGTAATTGTTTACCGTTATTCTTTTTTTCCTTTTGTTACTCCAAAGACTATTTATTTCAGGATTTTAGTGGAGATTATGCTGGCTGCTTATCTAATCCTGATATTATTGTTTCCTCGTTATCGGCCAAAACCTAATATTATACTTACTGCTATTTTGACCTTCATTTTTGTATTGATAGTAACATCTGTTTTGGGTATTAATTTTGAAAGGAGTTTTTGGAGTACTTACGAAAGAATGACAGGGATTTTTACTTTTCTTCACCTCTTAGCTTTTTTTGTTATTCTAACAAGCACTTTCAAAAAAAGAGAAGATTGGGAAAAGATTCTTGCTGTGTCAGTGTTGGTGGGAATTATTCTTTGTATTGGTGTCTTAACTAACAGTCAACTTTCTAGCAGAGGAGGAGGAGCAATTGGCAATACCTCTTTTCTGGCAGCTTATCTGCTTTTCGACATTTTCTTTGCTTTAGTCTTGTTCTTAACAAAAAAAAGCTCATTTTTACGAATTTTTTCTGGAATATCTCTGCTTTTCTTGATTCCAACCTTATTAATATCTACTGCTAGAGGAGCAATTATTTCTTTTTGGTTTGGTCTGTTTCTAATATTATTGGGTTATTTACTGTTTTCTAAGAAAAAAAAGCTTCAAAAAATAGGAACTGGTTTGATTCTTTGTTTAGTGATTTTAGCCATTGCTGCACTGGTTATTCAACCCTCTTTTCTTAAAGACAGAGTTGGAAACGTCTTAAAAGACATGAAGCCAAGATTTGTTGTTTGGGAAAAAGGCTGGAAAGGATTTTTAGAAAAACCAATCTTTGGTTGGGGGCCAGAGAATTTTAATGTAGTTTTTACTAAATTCTTTAATCCCTGTGTATTCCTATCAGAGTGCGGGGGAGAGATTTGGTTTGACAGGGTTCATAATATTGTCTTAGATACTTTGGTAAATAGTGGGGTAATCGGGCTTTTAAGTCATTTATTGATTTTCGCAGTTTCCATTTTCGCACTTTTTAAAATCTGTTTAAAAAAAGAAGAAAACATGATGCCTTGTTTAATAATGGCAGCTTTATTAATTATTTACTTTGCCCAAAATCTGCTTGTTTTTGATATGATTTCAAGCTATACAGTATTCTTTTTAAGTTTAGGATTTGTTAGTTTTTTAATAAATGAAGAAAAATATTCCTTTTCAGATTCAGCTGAAGAGCCATCTAATTTTATTAAAGAAGGATTGGGACGAAATATTGTTTTTGGCCTTATCATATCATTAACTACTTTGCTTCTTTATTTTGGCAATATCCAGCCATTTTCAAGCGCTGTAAGTGTTGTTGAAATAGTTATTGCTTCTGATAATCCAGAAGAGATGACGGTGGCTTATAAAAAATCATTAAACACTTTAATGGAAAAATATGAAATTAGAGAACAGTTTGCTTTGAAAATTTATCAGTCTACTTTTAATTCTCAAAATGATAAAGAGGCTGTGAAACTAGCTTTTGATATCGGTGAAGAGCAAATGGAGGAAAGCATTAGAAAGAATTCTTTAGATTTCCGCCCCTATCTTTTTTTAGGCAGACTTTATTTCACTGATTATCGTTTTAGTCTTGACAAGGAAAAATTGGATTCAGCAGAACGGGTTTTTGAAAAAGCAATAGAATTAAGCCCTACCAATCAGCAGGGTTACTGGCATTTAGCTGAAGTGAAGCTGGCGCAAGGTGAAAGTCAAGCAACTTTTGATTTGTTTAAAAAGGCAATTGAATTGGAGCCAAGAATGGCCCGATCCCATTGGTATTTAGCCACGGTTTATTACATAACAGGTCAATACGAGCAAGCCCTTGAGAAAGTTAAAGATGCAGAAGCAGCTGGCTATAATTGGAGAAATAACGCAGAAGATGTTAAAAAAGTAACTGAAATTTACAAAGCTTTAGGCATTGAATTAGATTAGTTTTTGTGGAAAAGTAAATGAATACATGAAAAATTTAACTTTTATTTCAATCATTTTAATCATTGTTTTTTTACCTATTTTTGTTAAAGCTGAACAAGTCCTAGGGGATTCAGCTAGTTTTTATATTGAATCTTCTTATGATTCTTTAAAAAGAGAACAAATTCAGGCTACTTTAAGAGAAATTTCCCAAACAGCATATTGGTATGTAGATAATGGCTGGTGGGATGGATTAGAAGAAAACGAACAGTTTGAAATGAATAACGCAATAACTGCCTTGTCTCAAGAATTCACAACCAATATTTATCCTGTTTTAACTCAGAATTTTGGCTCTGAATGGAAGCCAGGGATAGATAAAGACTTAAGGATTACAATCTTAATGCATCCAATGAATGAGCAGGTCGGCAGTTATTTTAACAGCGCTGATGAATTTCCAAAATCTCAAATCCTTACTTCAAACGAGAAAGAGATGATTTATTTTAATGCTTTGAATTTAGGTAGTGATTTAGCAAAAAGCTTTTTAGCTCATGAGTTTCAGCATTTGATTTCTTTTAATCAGAAAGAAAAAATTTATGGGGTTTCTGAAGATATTTGGTTAAATGAAGCGCGTTCAGAATATGTATCAAGCATGTTAGGATATAATGAAGTTTTTGAAGGAAGTGATTTACAAAGAAGGATACAGAATTTTTTAGACAAACCTTATGATTCTTTAACTGAATGGAGAAATCTTTCTTATGATTATGGGGTGGCAAGTTTATTTATACATTATTTAGTTGACCATTATGGTGTAAGGATTTTAATAGATTCCTTAAAAAGTTCGCAGACAGGCATCCAGAGTTTAAATTCTGCATTAATGAAAGCTGGATTTGAGGAAGATTTTAGTCAGATTTTTACTGATTGGACCATTGCTATTTTAATTAATGATTGTTCTTTATTTAATAAATATTGTTATTTAAATAACAACTTAAAAAATCTGAAACTTAATCCTTTAATCAATTATCTTCCTTCAATTGGAAAAAGCACCTTATCAGTTACAAATACAACTAAAGACTGGGCAGGAAACTGGCATAAATTCATTGGTGGCAATCACGGAGATTTGAAAGTGGAATTTATAACTTCTTCTTTGACTAAGTTCAAGATCCCTTATTTAGTTCAAAATGATCAAGGCGAACTATCAATTACTTTTTTAGAACCAGATAGTGATGGCAAGGCAAATATCTATGTTTCTGGATTCGGTTCTTCAAATATTTCTTTAACAATTATTCCTTCTGCTCAAAATAAAACTTCTAATTTTTTAGATTCAGAACCTTCTATTTCTTTTTTCTGGTCAGCTTCTACTGTCGAAGAATCAGAAGAGCCGCAAGAAGATGAATTAACAGCTAAGCTTTTAGCTCAAATTGATGAACTTAGAAAAGAGATAACAAGACTTCAAGCGCAATTAGATGCGCTTTTAGGCACAGGTTCAGTGTCAAATGGAGATTGTACTAGTTTTGATAAAAACCTTTATTATGGCATGACAAATGATAATGAAATAAAATGTTTGCAGGAATTTTTAAAATCTCAAGGAACAGACATTTATCCTGAAGGTTTAATCACAGGAAACTTTCTTTCTTTAACAAAACAAGCCGTTATCCGTTTTCAAGACAAATATTCCAGTGAGATTTTAACTCCAATAGGTTTAGAATCAGGAACTGGTTTTGTTGGACCAATGACAAGAACTAAAATCAATCAGTTGTCTGATTAGCCTAGTATTGACAAAAAACAAAAATATTGTTAATATTGAATTAGTGAGTGCGGTTCTGTTTTTAGAACTCCATTCCTAGTCGGCAAAAGCCCCGTTTTACGGGGTTTTTGCTTTTATGATAAATCTTTTCTTTTTTAAAATAATGTTTTAGAATATAAGTGGGTCAGGAGGATAGCACTCACTAAAGACTTAGAATAGGAGTAACTCTTCTGGCCCATACGTTTTCATTAAGCAATCGCCTAATTAGAACGTATGGGCCAAGAATTTGAAAGCGATCTTTCTGGTGTACAATTAAATGTTTCGTTAAAGAATCATTCTACATTTAGAGTTGGAGGGAAAACAAAATATTTTTTTGTAGTCAGAAAAAAACAGGATTTAATAAAAGCTGTAAAATTAGCAAGGAAATATAACTTGTTGTTTTTTATTTTAGGAGGCGGAAGCAAATTATTAATATCAGATAAAGAGTATCAAGGATTGGTTATAAAAATTCAGATGTCAGAATTTAAAATTCAAAACAATGAAATTTTAACAGAGGCAGGCTTATCAACAGCAACGTTAGTAAACATTGCTTTAGAGAATAATTTAACCGGCTTAGAACCATTAACAGGGATTCCAGGAACAGTAGGAGGAGCTACAAGAGGAAATGCTGGTGCTTCTGGTGGTTCAATAAGGGGCTCAATAGGAGATGTTATAAAACAGGTAGAAGTTTTTGACAGAGAAAAAGAGGAAGTCAAAATCTTTAAAAACAAAGATTGTAAATTTAATTATAGGACCAGTATTTTTAAAGAAAATCCTAATTTGATTGTTTTATCTTGTGTAATTCAGTTAAAAGAAGAAGATAAAATAGAAATTGAAAAGAAAATGAAAGCATATCTAGCTTATCGTAAAAAAACACAACCTTTAAGCTTTCCTTCTATAGGAAGTATCTTTAAAAATTATGCGTTAACAAAATCAAAAATTTCTAATTTTGATAAGAAGCTTTTAAAAGAATTTCCAGAATTAGAAAAATTTATTGAGAAGAGAACAATATCCGCAGGTTATTTAATTGATAAATGCGATTTAAAAGGAAAAATTATTGGAGAAGCAAAAGTTTCAGAAAAACACGCAAACTTTATTGTTAATTTAGGAAATGCAAAAGCAAAAGATGTAAAAAAATTAATTGAATTAATAAAAACTAAAGTTAAAAACAAATTTGGAATTATTTTAGAAGAAGAAATTCAATATTTTAATTTTTAAACTTGTTGAAACTTTTAAAAAACTAAAGAACAAAACTAAAAAGTTTGTTTTTTTTGTTTCAAAATCAAATTTTTTTTAAAAAAGTTACAAAAAATAGTTTTTAACACTTGACATTAATTTTGTAAATGAAAAAATATAATAATAAATTAAAAATTAAAAAAGTTTTTTGTTTTAAAAATTTTTTAAAATTAATTTCTAAAAAAGGCGATAGGGAAGTCGACTATCTGCCAATGAAAATAAATAATTTTTTTTCAAAATTATGGTAAAAAGAAAAAGAAAGAAAGCTGCACCAAAAAAAAGGAAAACAACTAAAAGAAGAAAAGTCGCAAGAAAAAGAAAGCCAGCAAAGAGAAGAAAAGTCGCAAGAAAAAGAAAGCCAGCAAAGAAAAGAAAGAAAGCAACTAAAAGAAAACCAGCAAAGAGAAGAAGAAAAAAGAGATAAAAAGCCTTTCCCCCACCTTAATCATTTCAAACTTGTAAAAGTTTTTTAAAATGATACACTAGAAAAAGCGTGGGGGTTTTCCTTTTTTATGAAGATAAATATTAAAACTACCAAAATAAAGTTGGTTCCTAGTATTTATAAGTTTATTGAGAAAAAAATAAGCCCTCTTGAAAAATTCACTAGATTTGCTAATAATAATTATCGCAGTCTTTCTGGCAAGATTAAACCATCATTGGAAGCTTTTGTTGAGATCGAAAAAGGCACTCATCACAAAAAAGGCCTTTTTTTTAAAGCAGGATGTCAATTGAGGTTTCCAGGGGGAACTATTCGTTCAGAAGCTATTTCAGCTGACATTAGAACTGCTTTAGACGATGTTAGAGCTGATCTCCAAAGGCAATTAAGGAGTCAGAAAGCAAAAATGACTGCAAAATTTAAAAGAAAAAGTCGAGTATCAAAAAAAGAATCCAAAATTTCTCCTTCTGCTAGATTTCATAAACGAGAAAGAAATTTAGAAGAAGGAATCTGATCCTTAAGATGAACTTCATTTTAAGGTAACCTCAATCGCTTTTTTTAACTCTTTGTTTTTCTCAACAACCTACAAGTTGTTGAGCGAGTTTTTCAGCATTAATTAGTGCTGAAAGATAAAGCGATTGACTAAAACTATGAACACAAAAACAAAGAGGTCTATTAAATGGACCATAGATACAAAAAATAAATTTCAACACGCAGGCGTTCATCTGATCGCTGAATTTTGGAATGGCAGAATTATTGAAGATAAGAAAGAAATCAAAGAAATTCTCATCAGAGCAGTAAAAAAAGCTAATTGTACTCCTTTAAAAATTGTAATCCATAAATTTGAACCGCAGGGAATCACTGGGGTTGTTTTATTAGCTGAAAGTCATCTTACACTTCATTCTTGGCCTGAATACAATTATGTTGCTATTGATATTTTTACTTGTGGTGATAAATCTGCTCCCGATAAGGCTTTAGATTATTTAAAAAGTGTATTTGTCCCTAAGAAAATTGAAATTCAGAAAGTAAAAAGAGGCAAAGCTTAAAACAATGGAAAAATATTTTAAAAAACTATATATCAGATTTTTAAAATCTCAGAAAACAAGGTTTATTGAAGACAGAAAAAAGCACTCAACAAGCCTTGAGGATTTGAAGGTGTCAGATAAGATTCTTGGTGAGTTTTATGATAATTATTACAAACCTACATTCTTAGGGTTTTTGCATGACATCAAAACAATAATTTATTCTGACAATGTTTTTGAATTTATTACAAAAGAAGCCTTAGAAGACTGGGATCTATATCCTTATCTGAAACTTTTAACAGATGAAAAAATAATTAAAGTTTCAAGAAATGGAAAAACTACTTTACTTAAAAAAAGAATTGAAAAGTTTATTCCCAAACCTCAAACCGCCAAACAGATTAAAAGTGTTGTTGAAAAGAAATTAAAAATTAAAGCTCAAGACAAACAAGCAGTTATTAATTTATTTAAAAAGTTTGAAAGATTTAAAGTTAAAGCTAAATGGGACCAAATGCCAATATCAGCTGAATCTGCATTTTTTGTTGCAGAGAAAATACTTGCAAAGATTCCTTTTAACAAAAAGTTTCTACTTGTCGGTGATGATGACTTTATTTCAGTTATTCTGACTTTAGCTGATCCAAATATTGAATGCCTGGCAATTGACATTGATACTCAACTTTTAGAATGTATTGATATCTTGGCCAAGAAGTTTGACTTAAAAATTAAAACTAAAAAAGTTGATTTAAGTAAGAAAAAAGATTTAAAAGAAAACTTTGTTGGATTTTTAGCCAACCCAATTTATACAGAAGATGGAATCAAAACATTTATTAAGTTTGGCACAGATCAGTTAGGAAAAGATGGTGGCTTTGTGTTTTTAGAGATAGGAGATGAGGCAATAGGAAATAGGTTTTTGTTTCTGCAAGAATTCTTTTCAAAAAATAATCTAATTATTAATGAATTGATTCTAAATAAAGTTTATTACCCTCATATTAAGTTGTACAAGGAAGATGAAGTTGTTTTAAAAAGAATGACTAAATTTATTAATAAAAAAACTATTGAAAAATCACCTAAATTAGGCGCTGCTTTATACATTTTCAATTATCTGGGTAAAAGACCAAGAAGAGTTAAGTTTGATAAGCCGTTTTATGCCTATCTCTAAAAAAAAGTGGTTTTGTGAAAAATCACTTCCTGGAAAACGAAAAAAAACAATAGAACATTGTTTTTCTATTGATAAATTAATATTTAAAGGAAAAACCAAGTTCCAGAATGTTTTGATTTTTGATAATGACTTATATGGTAGAATTCTTTTTTTAGATGGCATCAATCAATTATCTCAAAAAGATGAGTTTATTTACCACGAGATAATGGTTCATCCAGTAATGTTTTCCCACCCCAACCCTAAAAATATTTTAATTATTGGGGGAGGTGATGGTTGTATTTTAAGAGAAGTTTTAAAGCATAATGTTAAAAAAGTAGATTTAGTTGAGCTGGATGAGGAGTTTATAAAGATTTGTAAAAAACATCTTATTTCTATTAATAAAAAATCTTTTTCTGATAAAAGGGTTAATGTTTACATTGAACCAGGGCAAGATTTTATTAAAAAACATATTAATCATTATGATGCAGTAATTATTGATTGTACGAATTTAGAATATCAGGGCTTGTCTTCTCCTTTATACACTAAAGTGTTTTATAATCAGGTTTTAAAATCTTTGACTAAACATGGAATTATTATTACTTTGGGAGCTTCTTTTTTAGATTTTAATACTCTAATTAAAAAGATTTTTAAAGGAATAAAAGCAATCTTTTCTAACACTGTTATTTACAGATTTACTGTGCCGTCTTATCATTGCGGAGAATATAGTTTTATTGCTGGTTCTGAAAGCATAGATTTGGGAAAAATTAATTTTAAAAAAATACAAGGTAAGTTTGATAAATTAGCTAAAAAACACAAGTTTAAATATTATTCTCCAGAAATCCATAAAGCTAGTATGGTTTTACCTGAAGCTTATAAAATAAAATGAAAGTTTTAATTCTGGGGAAAGGAAGAATAGGGAAAGCACTTATTCATTATTTAAGGCGTGAAAAAAGCAAGACAAAAGCTTGTTTTTTTAATTCAGAAGAAAATGTTAAAAATGCTGATTTAATAATTTCAGCTTTGCCTGGTGATATCGGAGAGCTTGGTTTGAAACTAGCTTTGAAGCATAAGAAAGATTTTATTGATATTTCTGATTTAGATTATGAATTTTATTTAGAAAACGAAAACAAAATTAAAAAAGCAGGAATTTTAGTAATTCCTTTTGCTGGTTTTTCTCCAGGACTTATTAATTTTATATGTGGCAGGGAAGCAAGACAGAATAAAGTTAAACAAATCGAAATTTCAGCAGGAAGTTTGTCAGGACAAAAAAACTCATTTCCATTCCTATGGTGCTTTGAAGATTTAATAGAAGGACATCAGCTAGAGCCAATATTAATTAAAAATGGAAAAAAAGTTAAAGTAAAACCTTTTTCTGATTATAAGAAACAAAAAATTCAAGGAATTAATTCTGAAACATATTTGGCTGAAGGATTAGGCTCTTTAATCGATAATTTAAAGGTTAAAAATATGAGTTATAGGATAATTAGGAATTTAGGTTTTCATGAATTTTTTAAATCTTTAAATAATAAAAATCTATTAAAAGATGAGAATATTGGATCTACAGCAAAAAAATTAGAGTCTAAGAAACAAGATAATTTAACTGTTGGAATAATTAAAATTAAAACTGATAAAAAACAAATTACTTGGAAGATGAAATCAATTTCAAAGAAAAATGAATCATTAAATTCAATGCAAAAAATTACAGCAATTTTCCCAACAGTTTTAGCAAAAGAAGTTTTGAGTAAAAATATTTCTCAAAAAGGATTGTTTTTTCCAGAACAATTAGGTCAAGATAATAAAGGACTGTTTGAAAAGATCATTTCTCAGATTAAAATCCAAGTTTCTTTAAAGAGATCCTGATTTACTTCTTGCTAGAAGAAGTCTTGCTCTTCTGTTTTTTTTTATTTAAGATGAATAAATTATGTCAATTTTAGATAGGGTTTTCAGAAAACCTAATGAAAAATATTTAGAAAAAATTAAATCCATAGTTGAAAAAATCAATTCCCTTGAAAAAGAATTTGAAGGTTTTTCTAATGAACAGTTAAAAGAAAAAACTACTGAATTTAAAAAAAGATTAGAAAAAGAAGAAACTTTAGATAATATTTTACCAGAAGCTTTTGCAGCTATAAGAGAAACATCAAAAAGGACTTTAAACCAGCGTCCTTATGATTCTCAAATTATAGGAGGAATTGTGCTTCATCAAAGAAAGATTGCTGAAATGAAAACAGGTGAGGGAAAAACCTTGGCAGCAACTCTTCCTTTATACTTAAACGCCTTAACGGGGAAAGGAGCACATTTAATTACTGTTAATGATTATCTAGCCAGGCGTGATGCTGTTTGGATGGGTCAGATTTATCATGCTTTAGGTTTGAGTATAGGATGCATTAACCACCAACAGTCTTTTATTTATGATCCTGAGTTTAAAAAATCAGAAGAAGAAAAAGATCAAAAAAGAGATGAGCTAGGTGGTTTTTATGTTGTTGAAGATTTTTTAAGACCATGTGAAAGAAGGCAAGCCTATAGTGCTGATATAACTTATGGAACTAATAATGAGTTCGGCTTTGATTATTTAAGGGATAACATGATTTATGATTTAAGTCAGCGTGTTCAAAGAGATTTTAATTTTGCAATTATTGATGAAATTGATTCAATTTTAATTGATGAAGCAAGAACTCCTTTAATTATTTCAGCTCCTGATATGGAAAGCTCAAGGTGGTACAAGGATTTTGCAGGAATAATTCCAAAGTTAGATTCAGAAATTGATTATGAGGTTGATGAAAAATCAAAAACAGTTTCTTTAACAGAAAAAGGAATTAATAAAGTTGAAAAGATTTTAAAAATTGAAAATATTTATGAGTCCAAAGGAATAAGATATCTAAGATATTTAGAGCAAGCTTTAAGAGCTCAAGCTCGTAAAGTATCAGACAAAAAACCACTATTTATTAAAGATGTTCATTATGTAGTTAAAAATGGAGAGATAATAATTGTTGATGAATTTACTGGAAGACTGATGCCTGGCAGGCGCTGGTCAAAAGGGCTCCATCAGGCGATAGAAGCAAAAGAGGGATTGTATATTAGGCCAGAATCAGTAACACTGGCTTCTATTACTTTTCAGAATTTATTTAGAATGTATAAAAAACTTGCTGGAATGACTGGAACAGCCTTAACATCAGCTGAGGAATTCGAAAAAGTTTATGGTTTGGATGTCATTGTTGTTCCTACAAATAAAAAGTTAATAAGAATTGCTTTAGCTGATAAGATTTACAAGACTGAGCAAGTAAAGTATCAGGAGATTGTAAATGAAATTAAAAAAAGAAATGAGCTAGGTCAGCCAGTGCTGGTTGGAACTCGTTCAATCGAAAAAAATGAATACTTGTCAAAGCTACTGCAAAGACAAGGGATTAAACACCAAGTTTTAAACGCTAAAAATCATCAAAAAGAAGGTGAGATTATTGCTCAAGCTGGAAAGCTAGATGCTGTTACAATTGCCACTAACATGGCTGGAAGAGGAGTTGATATAGTCCTAGGAGGAAATCCAGTAACTAAAGAACAAGCTGAAAAGGTAAAACAATTAGGCGGCCTTCATGTTATTGGAACTGAAAGGCATGAAGCAAGGCGTATTGATAATCAGTTAAGGGGAAGATCAGGAAGACAGGGCGATTCTGGATCAAGTCAGTTCTTTTTATCTTTAGAAGATGATTTAATGAGAATTTTTGGGGGAGAAAGATTGAAAAAATTAATTACAAAATTAAATCTTCCTGACGACCAGCCCATTGAAGCTAATTTAATATCAAAAGCAATTGAAGATGCCCAGTCAAGAATTGAAGGAATGAACTTTGATGCTAGAAAACATGTTTTAGAATATGATGATGTTATTAACAAACATCGTGATGTTGTTTATAAAAAAAGAAGGGAATTTTTAGAAAAAGCTCAGAATAAAGAATTAAAACCATTTATTCTAGAAATGTTTAAGAATTCAAAGTTAAAGCAGGAAGATTATGAAAAAAAAGAAAAGGAATTTGGGGAAAATGCTGACAATGTTTTTAAATCCCTTTACTTTAGAGTTTTAGATATGCTTTGGGTGGGGCATTTGGATAATATGGAATATTTAAAAGATTCAGTAAGTTTAAGAGCTTATGGTCAGAAAAATCCTTTAGTAGAGTATAAAAAAGAAGGTCATAAAATGTTTAAGAAATTACTTGATACTTTAGAGAAAACTGTTACCTTCAGTATTTTAAATGCAAAGCTTGGTCCAGCTCCTGATGCGCCAGCCCAACGTTATGTTCCTCAGGCTAAAAAAAAGATTGGAAGAAATGAACCATGTCCATGTGGTTCAAAAAAGAAATATAAAAAGTGCTGTATGAATAAATAAGTTTACCTTGACATAAGTTTATCTTAAGATAAACTTAAATATTAGTATTAATTCAATGTTTTTATGAAAAATTCAATCGTAGGATTAAAAGAATTAAGAGAGAATATAGAAACTTATCTTTCCGAGGTTAAAAAAGGAAAATCTTTTATTGTAGTTCGTCGTTCCAAACCAGTACTTAAAATATCTTCTCCTGAAGATGAGCCTGAATTATGGGAACGTGTTGTTGATTTTACAAAAATAGAAAAAAAGGGAGTTCCTATTGATAAATTACTTTCTCGTTTGTAGTTTCTATGGATGAAATCAGAAAGGCATTACAAAAATTTAATGCTAAAGAGAAAAAGCAGATTGAGTTTGTTTTAAAGAAATTACATTCTAAAAATGTTCAAGGCTTGGATATAAAGAAACTTAAAGGAAGAGATGACATTTTCAGGATAAGAAAAGGTGATTTAAGAGTGATTTATCGTCTTGAGAATGATGATATTTTTATTCTTGTTATAGATCGTCGTCGAGAAGACACTTATAAATTTTAAATACATTGAATATAGAAAAATGTTCTTCTTACCTTTTGCTTTTCTAATATTTATTTTCTTTATACTGTTTTTACCTGCTTTATTTATTCTTGGTTATTTCCATATCATTGTTGTTGGATTTGAATCTTTAGGCATTTCTCCTGGAGCAACAATGTTTATTCTTTACTCTATTTTAATTGGTTCTGTGATTAACATTCCTTTAACAAAAAAGAAATTAATTTTAGTTCAGGAATCAAGGTTTTTTGGTTTATTCTCAGCTCCCAAAATAGAAAGCAGGTATTTGGCAATTAATTTGGGCGGAGGAATAATCCCAATTCTGCTTTGTTTGTATTTTCTGTTTAGAATTTATTCTTATGGATTTGCACTTAAACCTGTTTTCATAGCTATTGGTTTAATGACAATTGTTTCTAAGTCTTTATCTAAAATCGTTCCAGGCAAAGGAGTTGTTATCTCAGGTTTTATCCCTCCAATTTTCTCAAGCTTATTTGCTTTGATTTTAGCGCCAAATTATGCTGCAGCCTGTGCTTTTATTTCAGGAGTTTTAGGGGTTTTGATTGGCGCTGATCTTTTGAACATACCAAGAATCAGAAATTACAGAGGGTATCTTTCAATTGGCGGAGCAGGGGTTTTTGATGGAATATTATTAGTTGGCGTTGTCTCAGCCCTGCTGTCTGGATTCTAGGGGGAAAACTGAAGGTTGACTATTCTAAGATAAAATGGTTAAATATAAACATATGAAGAACTTTGATTACAGATACATTTGCTCAGATTTACTTAATAGTTTAACTAGCAAACAAAAAGAAATTATAATTCGCAGATTTGGTTTAAGGAAAGCAAAGAAAGAGACCTTGGAAGCAATTGGCAAGGATTTTGGCATTTGCAGAGAAAGGGTTCGTCAGGTTCAATCTGCTAGTTTAGAAAAAATCAATTCAAAAGCTGAAAAATACAATGAAGTTTTTCAAGCTTTTACTAGGTATTTAAAAACTTTTGGAGGTTTAAGAAAAGAAGATTTTCTATTGGAAGAGTTAGGAGAAAGTGGTAATGAAAATGAAGTTTCTTTTCTTTTGGCTCTAAAACAACCATTTAAAAGAATTAATGAAAGCAATGATTTTCATTCTTTCTGGACAATAAACAAAGATAGTTTTGATTCTGCTAAAAAAACAATTAATTCTTTACATTCTCAGCTTAAAAAAGCTAAAGAGCCTTTAATTATTAAAAACCTAAAAGCAAGTTTAAAAGGAAAAGCTTTGATTTCCGCTTTAGATGTTTCTAAAAAGATTGAGAAAAATGACCAAGGGTTATATGGACTTTCAAGCTGGCCAGAAATTAATCCTCGCGGCGTTAAAGACAGGGCATATTTAGTTTTTAAGAAAATCAATAAACCACTTCACTTTAAGGAAGTGACAAAATTAATTGAAAATGCTCACATTCAAACTGTTCACAATGAATTAATTAAAGATTCAAGATTTGTTTTAGTTGGAAGGGGAATTTATGCCTTGTCAGAATGGGGATATTCCTCGGGTCAGGTAAAAGATGTGATTTTAAGCATCTTAAAACAAGCTCAAAAATCCTTAACAAAAGAAGAAATTTTAAAACAAGTTCTAAAGCAAAGAATGGTTAAACAAAACACAGTTTTGCTAAACTTAAATAATAAAACCCATTTTGTTAAGGATCCAAAGGGAAGATATACGATAAAAGAAGTTTAAATTGAAAGAAGAAAGAGAGCTCTATCTAAAAGAGCTCTTTTTCTTTTATCTTAGATATGTATAATAAAATAATAATAATCAAAACTATATAATTTATGATAGCAGCGCCCCCTTCAACATTTTCTTTTCTATCTCCAATATTTGGCTTTTTGTGGCAGATCTTTAGAAATTGGTGGTGGCTGCCTGCTCCTTTTATTTTATGGAAACCATTTGTTTTTTTATGGCATCAATGGAGAGCTTACTGGTGGATAAGAACAGTTTACAAGCCAGTACTTTTAGAAATAAAACTTCCAAAGGAAAGTATCAAGCCAATTAGAGCAATGGAAGATGTAATTGCAAGTTTCCATGGCGCTACTTATCATCCTCCTAACTGGTGGGAGATATGGATTGATGGTCAGGTTCAGACATCAATTGTTTTTGAAGTTGCGTCTTTTGGAGGAGAAATCCATTTTTTTATTAGGTGCCATGATGGTTACAGAGATGCAATTGAAGCAAGTATTTATGCTCAATACCCTGATGCTGAAATTAGTGTAGCTGATGATTATACAAAAGCAGTGCCTCAGGATATTCCTAATGACAATTGGAATATGTGGGCAACTGATTACAAATTAGTCAAACCTGATTTTTATCCAATTTTAACTTATAAGAAGTTTGAGACAGAACAAGAGGGTGTTGAAGAAAGAAGAGTTGATCCAGTAGCAACGCTTTTAGAAGCTTTGTCAAAAGTAAAACCAGGAGAGCAATTTTGGGTTCAAATAGCATGCAAGCCTATTTCAGAAAAGAATGCAGAAAAGTGGGTTAAGGCTTCTGAAGAAGAAAGAGATAAATTAGCAAAAAGAGAAGTAAAACCATCAACAGCAACCAAACCAATGCTTTTAGAAGCAGCAGATATTCTTATAACAGGTAAAGTGCCTGAAAGCGAAGAACCTGAAGAAAAAAAACCATTTTTTCCTCCTGAAATGAAACTTACTCCTGGTGAAAGGGATATTGTTTATGCTTTGGAACAGAAAAACTCTAAACCACTTTTCGAAACCAATATTAGATTTATCTTTTTAGGTAAAAGAGATGTTTTTAATAAAGGCAATTTTAGGCTTGGGTTTACTTTTTTTTCAAGTTATTCAACTCTTGATTTAAATGCCTTAGTTCCTTTTAGTCCAACTATTAGCAAAGTTAAAAAAGGCAGATTTTTGCCTATTAATGCTTTAATACCAAGAAGGCTTTATCTGAAAAACAGAAGAATGTTTAGAAATTATTTGAGCAGACTTGGTCCTGTTTTTCCAAGAACGCCTCCAAAAGAAGCCAAGTTTATTTTAAATACCGAAGAATTAGCATCTTTATTTCATTTTCCATCTTGGCGGGTAGCACCAACACCTACTATTTCAAGGGCTGAAGTGAAAAGAGCTGCACCTCCTGAATTACCAATAGAATAATTATGAGTAAAGAAAACAAAATAACTCTTTTAGGAGAAACAACTTTTAGAAATCAAAGAAAGAGATTTGGAATTAAAACTGATGACAGGCGTCGCCATGTCTATGTTGTTGGGAAAACAGGCATGGGGAAAACCGCACTTTTAGAAAACATGGTAATCCAAGACATCAGAGATGGAAAAGGGGTTGGTGTTGTTGATCCTCATGGAGAAGCTGCAGAAAAAATATTGGATTTTATTCCTGCAGAAAGAATTAATGATGTTATTTATTTTAATCCTGCTGACTTGAATTATCCTATGCCTTTTAATGTAATGGAGAAAGTTGATCCTGAGTACAGACACTTAGTTGCATCAGGACTAATGGAAGTGTTTAAGAAAATCTGGCCTGATGTTTGGTCAGCTAGAATGGAATATATTTTAAGCAATTCTATTTTAGCACTTTTAGAAGATCCCAATTCAACACTGCTGGGCGTTAACAGGATGCTGGCTGATCCAGAATACAGAAAACAAATTGTTGCAAAAGTTAAAGATCCAATGGTTAAGTCTTTCTGGAATAATGAATTTGCCCGCTATACCCAAAGATATGAAGTTGAAGCAACTGCTGCTATTCAAAACAAAATTGGGCAGTTAATCTCCAATCCCTTAATTAGAAATATTATTGGCCAAGTTAAATCTCGGCTTAATATGAGAGAACTAATGGACGACGGCAAGATTTTAATAGCTAACTTATCAAAAGGAAAAATAGGTGAGGAGAATTCAAGGCTTTTAGGAGCCTTGCTTATTACAAAGCTTCAGTTAGCAGCAATGTCGCGGGTTGATATACCCGAAAAACAAAGAAAAGATTTCTTTTTATATGTTGATGAGTTTCAAAACTTTGCAACTGAAGCATTTGCCAATATTTTATCTGAGGCAAGAAAGTACAGGTTATCTTTGGTTTTAGCAAATCAGTATATGGCTCAGCTTGAAGAAATGACAGCATTAGGAAGAAGTACCAAGGTAAGAGATGCTGTGTTCGGTAATGTTGGCACTTTTATAGTTTTTAGAGTAGGAGCTGAAGATGCCGAGTATCTAGAAAAAGAATTTGTACCAGAAATAACCGCTGAAGATTTTGTTAATTTAGCCAAGTATAATGTGTATATAAAATTAATGATTGATGGTGTGGCAGGAAGACCTTTTTCAGCTCACACTCTTGAGCCTTATAAATTTCCTGATCAGTCGCATAAAGACAAAATTATTATGGTTGCAAGAGAAAGGTACAGTATTGAAAGAAGTGTTGTTGAAGAAAAGATAAAGCGCTGGATGGAAGAAGAAAAAGTTTCTGAAACCTTTTATTCAGAAAAAAAATCAAGTCCAATGCATGATGCGGTTTGTTCTTCATGTTCAAAGCAGATTAAAGTTAATTTTAAACCAGAACCAGGAAGGCCTGTTTACTGCAAAGATTGTTTAAAGAAAAGGAGAAAAAAGGATGAGAAGCTTTCTTTAGATCAAGTTAAAAGAATAGAACCTCTTTCATTCTCTTCTACAAGAAAAATTGTTGATAAAGAAAAGCCAAAAAGAGAGAAAAGCCAGATTGATTTGGATAAGTTGAAAAAGAATTTAGAAAAAGCACTTAAAAAAGAAAAATGAAAAAAATTACTGAACTTGATTTAAAAAACAAAACAGTGCTGCTGAGGTGTGATTTCAATGTCCCCATTTCAAAAAATGGGGATATTTTAAATGATTTCAGGATTCAGTCAGTGATTCCAACAATAAAGTATTTGATTGATAAAAATGCAAAGGTCATTTTAATGAGTCATTTAGAAACTAAAGGTGAGAATAAAAGCTTGAGTTTGATTGTTTCTAGATTAAAAGAGCTGTTAAATGACAAAATAGAATTAGTTTCTGATTATTTTGAAAAAGACCAGAAAGAAATTGCTGAGATGTTGAATTCCAATAAAGTAGTTCTTTTTGAAAATTTAAGGTTCTATGATCAGGAAAAAGATAATGACCAAGAATTTGCAAAAAAACTAGCTAGCTTTGGAGATGTTTTTATAAATGAAGCTTTTTCTGTTTCCCATAGAAATCATGCTTCAATTGTTTCTATTGCTCAATACTTGCCAAAAGCAGCTGGGCTTTTATTTAAAAAAGAAATATTAACCCTGTCTAAGTTGAAAGAAAGACCAGAACAACCTTTTGTAATTATTATTGGAGGAGTTAAAATAAAAACAAAAATTAAAACAATTTTAAATCTTTTGAAAAAAAGCGATTACCTACTAATAGGAGGCAAAATCGGTGAAGCAATTTTAGCTTATAAAGGAATATTAAAAGAGAGGCAGGCTCAAGAAGATGGCTTAATAGCTCAAATTGACTTAACAGATAAAAGACTTCATTTGCCTTTGGACGGCATTATTGCTTTAAAAGATTCAATTGATAATCTCAGGGAAGGGGGAATAGGGACTGTTAAAAAACAAGAAGATATTTATGACATCGGCCCAGAAACAATAGGGCTCTTTAAAGAAGTGATCAGTCGCGCTAAAACAATTCTATGGAACGGACCACTGGGAATGTATGAAGACAAGAGGTTTGAGAAAGGAACAAAAGAAATTGCTCAAGCAATTACTGAAAATAAATCTGCTTTTAAGGTTGCTGGCGGGGGAGAAACTATTATGGCCATTGATAAGTTTAATTTAAAAGAAAAGTTTAATTTTATTTCTACTGGTGGGGGCGCAATGTTAAAATTTTTAGCTGAAGAAAAACTTCCTGGCATTGAAGCTCTTAACCACGGATAAAAACAAATATATGGAGATTAAGAATCTAAAAAAGGTTTCTAAAAGAATTCTAAAAGCAATAAAAGATAAAGAGAAAATCATTCTTTATGGTGATAATGATTTAGATGGTGCAGGTTCAGTTATTATTTTAAAAGAAACAATTACAACATTAGGTGGCAAGGTGTCAGCGCTTTATTTTCCAGACAGAGAAATTGAAGGTTACGGGATAACTGAAAAGGCTTTAGGGAAATTAAAAGAGTTTTCACCAGCACTTTTAATAACTGTTGACTGCGGAATTGGTAATTTTAAAGAAATAGAGCTGGCAAAAGAGCTCGGATTTTATGTAATAGTGATTGATCATCATAAGATTTTAGATAAACTGCCTGGCGCTGATATTGTTGTTGATCCAAAACAACCAAGCGAAATTTATTCTTTCCAAGATTTCGCTACTGTTGGTATTGTTTTCAGACTTTCAAAGCTATTGTTTGAAAATAAAATGGGCAAAGGTCTGAAAACAAGCTTTTTGGAGCTGGTTGCTCTGGCAACTATTGCTGATATGATGCCGCAAATTGACGAGAATAAATTATTTATTGAAGAGGGGTTAAGTACAATTGAGCAATCTCTACGGCCAGGAATAAGAGCTCTTTTTGCAACTGAACTTTTAAAAGATTATAGTTTACGTGAGAAAGTTTCAAAAGTTATTTCAATTTTGAATGTTCGTGATGTTAAGGATGGACTGCCTGTTCCTTTCAGAATTTTAACTAATCCTGATTTTGAAGAAGTAAGGGCAATGATTCCAGAGCTTTTAGAAAAAACAAAGCGAAAAAAACTAGACATTAGAAACATTGTTGATAATATTAAAAAAGAAGCTTTAAAAAGTGATTCACCAATTATTTTTAAAGGAAATGAATCATTAGACTTTGCAATAATCTCACCAATTGCATCTTTGCTTTGTAATTATTTTAAAAAGCCAGTCTTTATTTATAAGAAGTTTGAAACAGAAAGCCAGGGAACAGTAAGGTCTACTTCTGATATTGACAGCGTTGTTTTAATGGGAAAATGTAAAGACTATGTTATAACCTATGGTGGACATGCCCGGGCATCAGGTTTTAGATTAAAAAATGAAAACCTGGAAAAATTTAAAAATTGTTTAATAGAAAACGCTTTAAAATATGAAAAAGATAACAATATATACTGATGGTGCTTCAAGGGGCAATCCTGGTCCAGCAGGAGCAGGAATTGTTTTTGAAAATGAAAAAGGCCAGCCTTTTAAAGAATATGCTCATTTCCTAGGGAAAAAGCTTACAAACAATGAAGCAGAATATTTAGCAGTTATTTTTGCTTTGAAAAAGTTTAAGCATCTTTTTGGAAAAAAAATGGCAAAAACAAGTGAAGTTGAATTAAAGTCTGATTCAGAACTGTTAGTTAAACAATTAACTGGAAAATACAAACTTTCAAATAAGAGAATCCAGGAGTTTTTTATTGAAATTTGGAACTTAAGACTTGATTTTAAAAAAATGAAATTCGTTCATATTTCAAGGAACAAAAACAAAAAAGCTGATGCTTTGGCTAATCAAGCGCTGGATCAAAAAGCCAAAGCCCAGAAACTGTTTTAATTTTCCATTCTAACCAAAAACCACGTGTAACGACGCGGTTTTTGGTTATCCTAACAAGCCCATAAGCCGAATTCTGTTTTAGGTAATCATTTATCTTGGCTTTGAGTTGCCTCAGAGCTCATGCGAACTACTTTGCTCTTTTGGGTTTACCAAAAGATTTGTTCTTGCACCTGATAAGGATTTAGCCGTTTCACCCCTACATTGCTGTAGGGCTATCCCGCTATTGCGGGTTGCTAAGTTTTTCAACTTAACACGTCTCTGTTCGCACCTCTACTCTAGTTATATTATCCAGAGCGACGGCTGTTAGCCGCTATCTTTTTAACCCCCAACAAATGGAGAGTAAGTGTTCGGACTTTCCTCCCTTTATTTTTCAATAAAGAGTAATTACCCGGCTTGTTAGGATAAATATATTGTACTAAATTTGTCTTAGTTTGTCAAATTGGATAATTAATGTAAAATAGCCATATATTCATGAGTCTTAATTTTCTTAACCATCAGACAAAGAGAACTGGTTCAGCTGCAGTGATTTTGGCAGCATCGTATTTAATAAGCAGGGTTTTAGGTGTGGCAAGAGATTGGCTGCTTGCTAAGAACTTTGGGGCTGGACAAGAGCTTGATATTTATTTTGCTGCTTTTAAAATTCCTGACCTTGTTTACTACATGTTTATTTTAGGAGGAGTGGTAGCAGCTTTTTTGCCTTTGTTTTCAGAGTATTTTTCAAAAGAAAAAGAAAAAACATGGGATTTTGTTTCAAATTTTTTAAATGTTTTTTTATTTTTTTTAATTTGTTTTTCTTTAATTATTTTTGTTTTTGCTCCTGTATTGACCAAACTTATTCTTCCTGGTTTTAATCCAGAACAACTTAATAAAACAATATTTCTTACAAGGTTAATGTTGTTAAGCCCAATATTTTTTGGAATAAGCTCAATTTTTTCTGGTGTTTTACAATATTTCAATAGATTTTTAGTTTATAGTCTTGCTCCAATTATTTATAACATATCAATAATATTTGGAATTTTATTTTTTTCAAAATCTTTTGGCATTTTAGGAGTTGCCATCGGCGTTGTTGCTGGTGCTTTTTTGCATTTTTTAATACAGGTTCCTGCGGCAATAAACTCTGGATTTAAATACAGACCAATTTTTAATTTAAAAGATAAAAAGATTAAAAAAATATTTCTTTTAATGGGTCCCAGGGTTTTTGGCGTTTCAAGTTTGCAGATTAATGCCATTATTATTAATGCTATTGCTTCAACCTTGGCGATTGGTTCTATTTCTATTTTTAATTTTGCAAATAATATTAGGCTTTTCCCAATTGTTATTGTTGGTGTTTCTTTGGCAACAGCAATTTTCCCCAAACTGTCAAAATCCCAAGTTAACAATGATAAAAGAGTGTTTATTGATAATTTTTCTTCTACCTTTCGCCAAATTATTTATTTGATAGTGCCAACAAGTATTTTAATATTTTTTTTAAGAAATCAGATTGTTGGCCTTATTCTAAAACATGGTCAATTTAGTGCTGAAGCTGCAAATCTTGTTGCTGCTAGTATTGGATTGTTTTGTTTTGGCACTTTATTTGCGACACTTAGACCTTTATTTTTCAGAGCATTCTTTTCAATTAAAGATACAAAAACACCAACTATTTTAGCTTTGATTTTTGTAGTTTTAAATATTTGGATAAGTTTGTTTTTAATAAAAGCACTGCAAATGCCTAACTATCAAAACTTGCATGGGTTTTTGGTTGATAAGTTTTCTCTTTATGGGATAAGTGACATTTCTGTTTTAGCTTTCCCCTTGGCTTATTTGGTTAGCTTAAGCCTTGAATTTAGCTTGTTTATTGTTTTTCTTAAAAAAAGGATTGGTGATTTTAAAATACAAGAGATACTTAATTCTTTTTATAAAACAGTGGTTGCTGGTTTTTTAATGATAGTTTCAATTAGCCTTATGTTTTCTAATTTTGAGTCATTTTTTGCAAATCAAACCACGAAGTTTATGATTTATCAGATTGTAGTTATTGGCTTGGTTGGATCTTTAGCATATATTTTAATCACTAATATTTTAGGTTCTCCGGAAATAAAAAGTATTAAGTCTTTGATTTCTGATAAGTTTTTGTCTAGGATTCATGATTATGAACAATATTAGAAACTTTGTTATTTTTTCCCACATTGACCATGGAAAATCAACTTTAGCTGATAGGTTTTTAGAAATTACAAAGACCATACCTTCTGATAAGATGCGTTCTCGTTTTCTAGACATGATGGACTTAGAAAGAGAAAAAGGAATTACAATTAAAATGCAGCCAGTGAGGATGAACTGGACTATTGATGGAAAGCAATACATGCTTAATTTAATAGATACTCCTGGTCATGTTGATTTTAATTATGAAGTTTCCCGCAGTTTGGCAGCAGTGGAAGGCGGGATCTTACTTGTTGATGCAACAAAAGGAATCCAAGCTCAAACGCTGGCTAATTTAGATTTGGCTCAAAAACAAAATGTGGTTATTATTTCAGCTGCCAATAAAATTGACCTTGCTCATGCCCAAGTTGAAGAAACAAAGCAAGACATATCTAATTTGCTCAATATTTCTCAAAATGAGATTTTTGCTATTTCAGGTAAAACTGGAACCAATGTCGAAAGTCTTTTAAAGGCGACTGTTTTAAAAATCCCTGCGCCAGAAGGAGATGAAGATAAGCCTTTAAGGGCATTGGTATTTGATTCAAAATACGATTCTTACAAAGGAGTAATTGCTTATGTAAGGTTGTTTGATGGAAAAGTTAAAGCCGGTGACAAAATTTATTTAGTTCAAACTAAAATCCAAACTCAGGTAAAAGAAGTAGGATATTTTTCACCAGAGCTTAAGGTTTGTGATGAACTTAGAGCAGGGGAGATTGGATACATTGCTACTGGAGTTAAAGAGACTGCAAGCGTAAGAGTGGGAGAAACAATCACAACTACAACAACTAAAGAAATTTCAGCTTTTCCTGGGTATAAAGAGCCAAAGTCAATGGTTTTTGCTTCAATTTATCCTGAGAACCCAAATGATTTTGAAGTGCTTTCAGATGCTTTTAAAAAATTAAAACTAAATGACGCATCGTTTGTTTTTGAAAAAGAAAGAAAAGAATTTTTAGGCAGAGGTTTTCGTTGTGGATTTTTAGGCTCACTTCATGCTGAGATAATTTGCGAAAGATTAAAAAGAGAATTCAGCCTGGATTTAATAATTTCAACTCCATCTGTTGTTTATAAAATAATTGATAAAAAAAATAATGAAAAGTTCATTTATTCTGCTAGTGATTGGCCAGATAGAAGCACCATCAATGAGACACAAGAACCCTGGGTAATGTTGGAAGTAATTACGCCAGTCAATTATCTGGGAGTAGTTTCAGATCTTTTAAAAGAATCAAAAGCAATTCAAATTGAAAACAAATATTTAAGCAATGAAAGATTGATTTTAATTTATGAAATACCACTTAGAAAAATAATTGTTGGGTTTTTTGATAAGCTAAAAGGAATAAGCCAGGGTTTTGCTTCAATGAATTATGAGGTTTTAGGCTACAGGCCTGCTAATTTAATAAAACTTGATGTTTTAATTGCAGGAAAGAAAGAAAGTGTTTTTTCAAGAGTTGTTGAACAGTCTGATGCGCATAGCGAAGGAAAGAAAATAGTTTCAAAATTAAAAGAGATTTTACCAGCTCAATTATTTTCTGTTCCAGTTCAGGCAGTAATTTCAGGAAAAATTATTGCCAGAGAAACAATAAAAGCAAGGAGAAGAGATGTTACCGCGCCTTTATATGGAGGTGATGTGACAAGAAAAAGAAAGCTTTTAGAAAGACAGAAAAAAGGAAAAAAGAAACTTAAAGCAAGAGGGCAAGTAAGTATCCCTTCAAAAGTTTTTTTGGAAATGTTTAAACAGGGTTGATATTAGCTTAAAGCTTTATTATTATTGAAGCAAAGGAGCAAGTAGGAATGAAAGCATGCTTAAAACAACCAAAACCACTATGAAAATCCAAACTGTTTTAAATAATTTCTGAGATTGATTTTTATTCATACATTAACTTATGATAGCAAAATCTAAAAAACAAAAAAAGAGTAAATTTAGAATCAATGAAGATACTATTTTTCAGGGTATTTTTATTTTCTTAATTGTTTTTTTGGCAGGTTTTTTGATTGTTTCAAATTACAGAATTATTAAAAAAAGAGGAGTGTTAAATGAAAAAATTGAAGAGTTAACAGAAGAAATACAAGCCTTGGAAGCTGAAAGGCAGAATCTTGAGGCTGGGATTTCCCAGACCCAGAAAGACATTTATTGGGAAGAAAAGATAAGGGAGCAAGGTTATGTTAAGGAGGGCGAAGAGCAGGTTGTGATTTTAGGATCAGAGCAAAGCGAGGTTCAGGAATCATCTACAGAACAAAACTTTTTTCAAAAAATATTTGAAGGCATTAAAAGTTTTTTTAATAACTAATGTTGCAGGTGTAACATAATGGCAGTGTGCTTGCTTCCCAAGCAAGTTACGCGGGTTCGATTCCCGTCACCTGCTTATAGCTGCCAGTGTAGCTCAGTTGGTAGAGCAAATACTTCGTAAGTATTAGGCCGTCAGTTCAATCCTGACCACTGGCTCAAAAATTTCTCTTTTATTTTACATAAATTTATGATAATGTTTTTAATATGGAAAACTTAAGTGAGAAAATTCAAGGTTTAAAAAATAAACACCTCTTTTTAGAGGACTATCTTTGACATTGAAAATAGGCGCACAAGGTTAAAAGAGCTAGAAAAACAAGTTCAAGATCCAGATCTTTGGAAAAATAAAGAAAAAGCGATAGAATTAAATCAGGAATTCAGCCAATTAACTGATGAATTAATTGAGTTTGATTCATTAAAAAAAGAAATTGAAAATATTAAAACTGAAGAAAAGATTGAAGAAATTGAAGGCAAATTAAAAGAAAAAGAGATTCAAGTTCTTTTTTCTGGAAAATATGACAAAGGAAATGCAATTTTATCAATTTATTCTGGTGCTGGAGGACAAGATGCTCAAGACTGGGCAACAATGCTTTTAAGAATGTATGAAAGATATTGTGAAGACAAGGATTTTAAAATAAAAATACTGGATCAATCTTTTGGCGAAGGAGGAGGACCTGAAGGAAGAATTGGTACAAAATCAGTGACGCTGGAAATTAAAGGAAGGTTTGCTTATGGAATTTTGAAAAATGAAAATGGGACTCATAGATTAGTCAGACTTTCGCCCTTTTCTCCTAAAAAATTAAGACACACTTCTTTTGCTTCAGTGGAAGTAATGCCTGAGGTAAAAAAGCTTGATGAAAAAGATATTGAAGTAAAACCAGAAGATTTAAGGACTGAGTATTTCAGGGCATCAGGTCCAGGGGGTCAGTATGTTAACAAGCGTGAAACAGCAGTAAGGATTACTCATTTACCAACTAAGATTATTGCGTCCTGTCAGTCGGAAAGATCACAGGCTAATAATAAAAAAAAGGCAACAGAGGTTCTTTATTCACGGCTTTATAAGTTCTATAAGGAGAAACAGAAGAAAGAAGTTTCCAAAGTAAAAGGTGAAAAAACTTCTGCCAGCTGGGGAAATCAAATAAGAAGTTATGTGCTTCATCCATATAAGCTGGTTAAAGATTTAAGAACTAACATTGAAACTGCCCAAGTAGATGAGGTGCTAAACGGCAAATTAGATGAATTTATTGAAGCTGAAATTAAATTAAAAAATGATTAAATTTGAAAATATTTCTAAAATTTATCCAGCCTGTACAGTTAATTCCAAGCCAACAATAGCTTTAGCAGACGTATCTTTTGAAATAAAGGCAAAAGATTTTATTTCAATTGTTGGAAAATCAGGCGCTGGCAAAACAACCTTGCTTAAACTTCTTTTAGCTGAAGAAGAACCAACAAAAGGAAGGGTGTTTTTTAAAGATCAAGATGTTCATAAAATTAAATCAGAAGATTTGCCATATTTAAGAAGAAAAATAGGTGCAGTATTTCAGGATTACAAGCTTCTTTCTTCAAAAACAACTTATGAAAATGTCAGCTATATTCTTGAAACAATTGGCGCTTCAGACAAGGAAATTAAAAGAGCTGTGCCAATAATTTTAGAAATAGTTGGATTGAAGGACAAGGCAGACAATTTCCCAACTCAGCTTTCAGGAGGAGAAAAACAAAGAGCAGCTATTGCCCGGGCTTTAATTCATAGGCCTGAAATTATTTTAGCTGATGAGCCAACAGGAAATTTAGATCCATATCATACTTTGGATATTATTGAACTTTTAGTAAAAATAAATAAAATGGGAACAACAGTTGTACTGTCTACTCATGACAAGGAGGTTATCAATAAGCTGGGTAAAAGAGTGATTACTTTAGAAGATGGAAAAATTACAAGAGATGAAAAAAGAGGAAGATTCATACTTTAAAACTAATAGCTAATAAAACTATGTTCACCCCAATTAAAAGAATAATTCGTTCAGGTTGGAATATTTTTTCAAGAGATAAAGAAATTGCTTTAGCTACCATTTTTACTTTGTTTTTAGCAGCTTGTTTAGTTAGTTCTCTTTTTCTTTTTGCCAAGACAAGCCAATTTATAATTGCAAGCACTCAAGAAAAAATTGATATTTCAGTGTATTTCAAAGAAGAAACAGATGAAAATGATATTTTAGGAATTCAGAAAGAAATATCTAAATTTCCTGAAGTTAAAAAAGTAGAATATGTTTCTCCTGACCAGGCTTTAGTAGAATTTATTGAGCGTCATGAGAATGATCCAACATTAATAGAATCAGTCGAAGAAGTTGGTAGAAATCCTTTTTTAGCGTCTTTAACGATTAAAGCTTGGGAACCAAGTCAGTATGGAATAGTATCTAATTTTTTACAAACAGCTGATTTCGGAGACATGATTGAAAAGATTGATTATTTTGAAAGAAAATCAATTATTGAAAAAATTGCATCATTAACTTCTGCTGCTTACAGGATTGGAATTCTTGCTGCCTTGGCTTTAATTGCAACTGCAGCTTTAACAACTTTCAATACTATCAGGCTCTCTATTTATAACTCAAGCGAAGAGATTAAGATTCAAAGGCTTGTTGGTGCATCTAACTTGTCAATTAAAGGGCCATTTCTAATCCAAGGAGCCTTAGCAGGGCTGGTTGGTAGTTTAATTTGTCTTTTATTGTTTGGTTTGTTAAGTTGGTCATTGGCCTCAAGATTTGAAAGTTTGTTCTACGGGCTTGATATATTCCAACTATTTGTTAGTAATTTCTGGTTATTACTTTTTATCCAGCTGTTTACTGGAATAGGGTTGGGAATAATGTCTAGCAATATTGCAATTAAAAAATATCTTAAAGTTTAATTATTGGAGGGTATGCTAATGGTAGGCGACAGGTTTCTGGCACCTGGGATCTAGGTTCGAATCCTAGCCCTCCAGCAAATTAAAAATCGCTCTTTGGGCGATTTTTTGATAAAATTGAGGCAAAGAGATTCAGTAAAGGTATAATATGGCTTTTCATAATTTTTTAAACTTTTTTGACAATCATTTACGCCGAGGGAAACCTTCTTCTTTATATCTAAATATTTTTTTCCGAAAAACAGCCCTTTCATTGGCAGGAATTTTTGTCCCTCTTTATATTTTTTATCTTACCAAAAGCTTATTCTGGGTTCTTTTATATTTCACTATTTCTTGGGGAGGAAACTTTTTGTTAACTATATTTGTAGCCCCCCTTGTATACCGCCTTCGGTTTCGCAGATCAATTTTGTTTTCTAACCTTATCCTTATTCTAAAATTTGTTTTTTTAATCTTTGCTAAAAACAATATTTTGTTTTTGATTCCGGCGGCTGCTCTTTCAGCTTTGGAAACTATTTTCTATTGGCTTCCTTATCATTTGATTTTTACCGAAGACGGGGCAGAAGGAGGGTTTGAGGAAGATGTAAAAATTGAAAGAATGCTTCTTCGTTTTTCTTCGGCTCTCGCTCCTTTTCTTGGCGGTGTGCTTATTAGCCAAGCAGGTTTTCCGCTTGTTTATTCTTTGGCGGCCTTACTTGTTTTTCTTTCTTCTATTCCTCTATTTATTACTCATCACCATAAAGACTACGGAGTTCCTTCTCCTAAAAGAATCATTAAAGGATTAAAGAAAAAAAATAACCAAAATCTCCTCGTTTCCTTTTTTGGCCAAGGAATAAACCAAGTTGTCTGGAGTGTTTGCTGGCCTCTCTTTGCCTTTTCTATTTTAGATTCTTACCAGTCCTTGGGAGTATTAACCTCAGGAGCTGTTTTCTTTTCTTTAATTCTCTTAACTCAATCTTCCAGATTAGCTCAAAAAGGGAAAGAAAAAAAAGCCATTCTTTGGGGAGGAACAATAGCTGCTATAATTTGGTTTTTTAAAGCTTTTGCTCAAACCCCGATTAGTCTTTTCATCTTTGATTCCTTACAGCAAGGAGCTTGGATATTCTTTGCTATTCCTTTCAGTATTTTTATGTATGAACAATCTTTAAAAAATGCTCACCCTTTTGAGTTTATAATTCGTCGCGAAATTGCTTTGGGTGCAGGAAGAATATTGGCCCTATCGTTGCTTTTCTTTCTTTTTTCTCTTGGAGTCTCTTGGGTAATAATTTTCTCTTTAGGAGCTATAGGAATAATTTTGGCTATTTTTTCAGCCCGTCGGGCTATGTCAAGTCTTCATTAAAAAGGTTTATAGTAAAAGTTCTGTTTCTTTTTCTTTTGATTGGAGTTTCCATAAGTAGGAGTAAAGGCCTGCTTTTTTAATTAATTCATGATGAGTTCCTGATTCAACGATTCTCCCTTGTTCTAAAACAATAATTTTATCAGCGCGCCTTATTGTTGAAAAACGATGAGCAATTATTAAAATTGTTCTGTTCCGAGCTATTTTCCACAAAGCGTCTTGAATCAAACGTTCTGATTCAGAATCAAGATTACTGGTTGCTTCATCGAAAATAATAATTTTCGGATTAATTAAAAGCATTCTGGCAATTGCCAATCGTTGTTTTTGACCACCTGATAATTTAATTCCTCTTTCACCAACCATTGTTTCATAACCTAAGGACAAACTGCCGATAAAACGGTCAAGATTGGCCATTTTTACAACTTGTTTGATGTCATCTTTTTTTGCCGTTGGATTGCCATAACTGATATTAAAACCAATTGTATTATTAAAAAGAATTGGTTCCTGGGGCACAACACCAATGAAGCTTCTGAGCTGTGATTTGGTTAGGTCGCGTATATTAATTCCATCAATTAATATTTTTCCCTTATTAACATCGTAAAATCTCAAAAGCATTCTAATTATGGTTGTTTTCCCTACACCAGAACGGCCTACAAAAGCAACTGATTCTCCAGGTTTAATGTGCAGATTAATATCACACAGCAGATCTTTTTCATTATCTGGATAACTAAAACTGACATTATTAAATTGAATTTCTCCATTTATTTCTTTAACTTTAACAGGTTTTACTGGATCTTTGATTAATATATTTTCATCTAGAACAGAAAAGTAACGTTCAATATCAGCATAATTTTGAGCAATATCTCTTAAGCGATGAAGCAGGTCAAAGAATCTAAAATAAAAAGCAGTAGTAAAGCTAATAACTAGAACTAAATCACCAATAGTGATTTCAGCATTGACCAGCTTGTTAATAACAATATAAAAAATAGCGAATATTCCGATATTGGACAAAGTTCCAATAGATATCTCCATTAAACGAAAACTGTTTGCATATTCCCAGAGTTTTTTAAGCCAATTTTTAAATTGTTTTTTTAATCTGTTTTCTTCTCTTTTTTCTTGGGCAAAGAATTTAACTGTTTCGTAATTAATCATGTTATCAGCAATAATGCCCGAGATATTATCTTCAGACTTCAAAAAAGCCTTTCTTTTTTTAATATTGAATTTAATTAAAAACCAGCTAATTAAACCATTGATTATAAATATCACTACCATTAAAAGGGAAATTAAAGGCGTGATTCTATTAAAGAAAAATATTACTATAATCAAACTTATTATTGTCTGGGCAATGCTAAAATGCAGGTTATTGAAAATATGATGAAATGCAGAATCTCCTCTTTTGAAAGCACTAATTAAAGAACCAGTGCTTTTATTAACATGAAAAGCAAAATCTAAGTCTTGAATGCGCTTGAACACGCGTATTCTAACATCTCTGCTTGCTGGAAGAATTATTTTATCTCCTAGATAGCGGCTTAGAGTTTGCAGCCAGTTACCAACAAGCCTTACACCAACAAACAGCATTATAATTTTTAGCAGCAGTTGATAATCATAAGAAGGAATTGCATCAATCAAGGCCTTATAAACAAGCGGTATAAGATTGCTTACAATTGCAGCAGAGGTCATTATAAAAATAAAGATAATGTATCTTTTTTTATAATTAAATATGAATTTGTAAAATGTTTTAAAAATCTTGAGCATAAATTAGAAAAAATGTTTCTTTTAGAAGTTAAACTTATATATTATACAAAAAAATGTAAAAATTACAAAGTTATTTTACAGCAACTTTAAGGTGTTTGACCGTTTTTGGTCAAATTCGTATACTTAAGTAATGGTTAAAAGAAAAAAAACAACAAGAAAAAGGAGAAAATCAAGAATTTATCGTAAAAAAGCTATTTCAAGAAAAGGAAGAGGGCGACCTAGGAAAAGAGGAAGGCCTAAAAAGACAGGAGGGTCTAAAGGAAGAGGGCGACCTAGGAAAAGAGGAAGGCCTAAAAAGACAAAGATTGAAAAAGGTGAAGAGTCAATAAAAAAGATAAAAATCAGATTGATTGGAATTGGCGGCGGTGGTAGTTCTATTGTTTCCGAAATCGCTCAAAGAATTAAAGGAACTACTTTTTATGCAGCAAATTCAGATATTAAAGCTTTAAATTCTTTAGGTAAAAAGGTTAAAAAATGGCAGCTTGGTGAAGCCTTGACTCATGGCTTAGGAACAGGAACAAATTCCATTATGGGTGAGGAAATTGCCAAGCAAGAAAGAGATAAGATTAAGGAAATGTTAGAAGGTCAGGATTTAGTTATTTTAGTTGCTTGTTTAGGAGGAGGATTGGGTTCTGGAGCTGCTCCAATTTTTGCAAGAGTTTCAAAGAACTTGAATAATTTGACTTACGGTATTTTTACTTTGCCCTTTAAATTTGAAGGCGAGAAAAAAATGGATACTGCTAAAAAATCTTTGGAAAAATTGAAAACAGAATTAAATGCTTTTTCTGTTATTCCAAATGAAAGAATTTTCCATATTGTTGATAAAAGTGCGCCGTTAAAAAAAGCCTTATCAGCAATAAACAAGCACTTAACAAACAGCATTCAAGGTTTGATTGAAATAATATATAAAGCTGGGATAATTAATATTGATTTTGCTGATTTAAAAACTATTTTTGATGGCAAAGGAAAACTGACTTATTTAAACTCAATGGAACTTTCAAAAGATGACGATAAAGATGCGCTTGATAAGATAATTAATTATCCAATTTATCCTTATGGTATTGATGGTGCTAAAGGAGTTGTATTTAATATTTCAGGACAGAGTGATCTTTCCCTGCTTCAGGTAAATCACATTTCTGAATCTATTGCTAAATTAGTAAGCAAAGAAGCAAAAATTATCTTTGGAGTTTCTCGTGGAAGTAAATCTTCAAAAATAAAAATAAGTTTATTGGCAACAGGTTGTAACGGAAAAGATATAATTACAAAAATTGAATCAGAAGTTAAACCAAAAGCTCAGCCCAAAATAGTGCAAAAACAAAATATTAAAAAGGTTAAACTAATTAGAAAGAAAAGAAAAATTAAAATTAAAGTTGAGAAGTCAGAAGTTCCTATTTTAGAAAAAACGTCTCAAGCTTCGTTAACGTCAAATAGGGTAAGGAAAAATGCATTGCAAATTAAAAAAGACATAGAAAATGAAGAGGCTGAGATAGTTTCTAAAGAAAAACTTTGGGAAGCACCTGCTTTCCTGAGAAGAAAAGCATCTCAAGACTAATAATTATGTACGATTTAATTATAATTGGCGGAGGGCCAGCTGGCATTACGGCTGGTATTTACGCAGCAAGACAAAAAGTTAAAACACTTCTTGTCACTAAAAACTTTGGAGGGCAGATTACAAAAAAAGCTGTAGCAATAGAGAATTATCCTGGATTTGAAGAAATCACGGGTTTAGATTTGATTAAAAAATTTGAAAATCATTTAAGAAAATTTAAAGACCAGGTTGAGATTAAAATGGAAGAGATAGTGAAAGTCGAAAAACAAGGAGATGTTTTTTTAATTTGTACAAAAGATAATATTAAATTTAAAGCAAAAACTGTTATTATTGCCACAGGAGCTGGTCCAAAAGCTTTAAATATTCCAGGAGAAGAAGAGTTTATTGGAAAGGGAGTTAGTTTTTGCGCTGTTTGCGATGGTGCAATATTTACCAATAAAGATGTAGCTGTGGTTGGAGGAGGGAATTCTGGGTTTGAAACAGCTCTTTTCTTGAGCAATATTGCCAGGAAAATATATATCTTAGAGTATGGCTCTGAGCCAAAAGCTGATCAAGAAAGTCAAGAGATAGTTAAGAAGAATAAAAAAACTGAAATCATTACCAATACTCAATTAAAAGAGATTAAAGGCGGTGAATTTGTTCACTCTTTAGTTTACGAAGACAGAGTTACTAAGCAAGAAAAGACCTTAAAGGTTGAAGGAGTTTTTGTTGAAATAGGGTTGGTCCCAGCAGGTTCAATTGTTAAAGACTTAGTTGATTTTAATGAAAGAAATGAAATTAAAGTTAAACCAGAGAGTTGTGAAACAAAAACACCAGGACTTTTTGCTGCAGGTGATGTTAATGAAGGAAAGTACAAACAAATTGTTGCTAGTTGTGGTGAAGGGGCAAAAACATTTTTAGCTGTTTTTGATTATTTAAAAAAACATAATTAAAAAATATAGAGATCATTCCATCTTTTTCGTCAACATTTTTAAAAAATGTTGTTTTAGTTTAGAATTAAGGTATGAAAAACTCTGAGATTAAAAACATTACGGCAAGAGAAATATTGGATTCCCGCGGCAATCCTACTATTGAGGTTATGCTGGAAACAAAATTAGGGATTTTTTATGCTTCAGTTCCTTCTGGTGCTTCAGTTGGAAAACACGAAGCAATTGAATTTAGAGATGGAGGAAAAAGATATTTTGGGAAAGGGGTGTCAGGGGCAGTTGAAAATGTGAATAAGATTATTGGTCCAAAAATTAAAGGAATGAATGTTACTTCACAAAAGAAAATTGATGATTTAATGATTAAGCTTGACGGAACAAATGATAAATCCAGCTTGGGAGTTAATGCGATTTGCGGAGTTTCTTTAGCAGTATGTAGGGCAGGAGCAGGTTCTAAGAAGTTAAAGCTTTTTAAATATATAAATGAGATTTTAAAAACAACATACGAATTAAAAGTTGAACCAAAATTACCGGATCCTCTATTTAATATTATTAATGGCGGAGCGCATTCCAAGAGCAGCTTAAGTGTTCAGGAATTTATGGTTGCTATAGATAAAGATTCATTTTCTCAAAAACTAGAAACTATTTTTGAAATTTATAATCAGCTTAGAAACTCGCTTTTAAAAAGATTTGGCAAATTAGCGGTTAATATAGGAGATGAAGGCGGTTTTGTTCCTCCTTTTTTAATTACAGAACAAGCATTAGATTTTATTTTTCAAGCAGCAAAAGACCTGAACTATAAAATAAAAATTGTTTTAGATGTCGCTGCTTCCCAATTCTTTGAAGATGGAAAATATAAAATGGGCGCAGGAGTTTTCACAAGACAAGGGTTTTTAAGATATTATTCAGATTTAATTTCAAAATATCAGATTTTAGGATTAGAAGATCCTTTTTCTGAAGATGATTGGCAGGGATTTCAAGATATTAATAAAAAGTTCGGAAAAAATATTTTAATAATTGGCGATGATTTATTAGTGACAAATCTTGAAAGAATGAAAACAGCAAAGCAGAAAAATGCTGTCAATTCTACGGTAATAAAAATAAATCAGATCGGAACAGTTTCAGAAGCTTTAGAAGCAGTAAAATTAGCAAAGCAATACAAGTGGAAAACAGTTGTTTCTCATAGGTCAGGAGAAACCAACGATGATTTTATTTCTGATTTCGCTACTGGTGTTAGTGCAGATTTTATTAAAGCTGGTGCTCCGGCGAGAGGAGAAAGAATAGCAAAATACAATAGATTATTAAAAATTGAGCAGGAGCTAGAGAAATGAAAACTGTATTAATTATTCTTGATGGCTTATCAGATAAGCCTATTAAAAAATTTAACAATAAAACCCCTTTAGAATCAGCAAAAACTCCAAATCTAGATTATTTAGCTAGTAATGGTGTGTGCGGTCTTATTGAGCCGTTTTATTTTCCCTGGCAAAAATATCCTCGTTCAGACACTGCTCACTTAGCTTTATTTGGTTATGACCCCAAAACTTATTACTTAGGTAGGGGTGTTTATGAAGCAATTGGAGAGAATATAAAAATGAAGAAAGGAGATGTAGCTTTAAGGGCAAACTTTGCCACGGTAGATAAAAACCTAAAGATTCTTGATAGAAGGGCAGGTAGAATTAACAATACTGGTGCTTTGATTAAAGCGATCTCTGGGATAAAGATTAAAGGAATTAAATTCTCAGTAGCTGAATCTTTGGGCCACAGAGCAGTTTTAGTTTTAAAAGGAAAGGGGTTATCTTCGAATATTGGTGGTGGTGATACTGATAAGAATATTGGGATAAAGGCTAAAAATATTATTGCTTTAAATAAATCTAAAAAAGCAAAATTTACAGCAGAAGTTTTAAATGAATTTTTAAAACAAGCTCATGATATTTTAAAAAATCATCCTTTGAATAAAAAAAGAAAGAAACAAGGACTTCTACCTGCTAATTATCTTTTAGTAAGGGGAGCAGGAGAGTTTAGGAAGACACCTAGTTTTTATGAAAAACACAAGCTTAAAGCAGGCTGTATCGCAGCAGGTCATGTTTACAAGGGCATAGCAAAGATTTTAGGCATGGATTTGATTAATGTACAAAGAACAACAGGTGACGTTGATACAAATCTTTTTGGAAAAATTTCTAGCATCAAGAAAAACATTAAAAAATACGATTTTATTTTTTGTCATATAAAAACAGCAGATATTTTGTCAGAAAATGGAGATTGTTTTGGTAAAATGAAATTTATCGAAAGAATTGACAAAAGCATTAAGTCTTTGTTAAATATTAAAGATATAAGAATTGTCATAACAGCAGACCATTCAACTTGTTGTGAAACTAAAAAGCACTGCACTGAATTGATTCCTGTTTTAATTTACAAACATCAGGAATCTAAAAAGAGAAAAATTAAATTTTCAGAAAAAAGTTGCAAAAATGGAAAACTTAAAAAATTCAAACAAATCAAATTAATGAGTAAAATTTTAAAAAAATAAGCTATGGATCAAAATCTAGTAAGAGAAATTCAAAAAAGAACAAAACAAGTATCAGTTTCAAGCGGGAGATCAAACAAACTAGGGAGAATTAGTTTTGATGACCTTGTTTTTGTTCCTGCTCAGTTAAATAAAAGACCCGTTGATTATTACAGAGAAACAATAACTACTGAAAGTGTTGTTGGAAAAAATAGCAAAAAACCAGTTACAATTCAAACGCCAATTGTTTTTGGTGCCATGAGTTTTGGTTCTTTAAGTAAAGAAGCAAAGATTGTATTAGCAAAAGCCTCGAAATTAGCAGGGACAATAGCAAATACTGGAGAAGGAGGAATGTTAAATGAAGAAAGAGAATTTGCAGGTAATTTAACAATTCAATATTCAACAGGAAGATTTGGGATTAGTGAGGAAATATTAAAAAAAGCAGATGTAATAGAAGTTAAAATCGGACAAGGAGCAAAAGGGGGAATGGGAGGCTTGCTTCCTGCTGATAAAGTGACAGAAGAAGTTGCAAGAGTTAGGAAAATAGAAATGGGAAAGGATATTCATTCGCCAGCATATCATCAGGATATAAAAGATATAAAAGAATTAAAGCAAAGAATTGAAAAACTAAGAAAAATCACAGGAGGAGTTCCAATTATAATAAAAATTGCAGCAGGAGATATTGAGAAAGATTTGCCTTTAGCAGTTCAAACTAATTCTGATATTATTGCGATTGATGGAATGGAAGGAGGAACAGGGGCAGCGCCTACCACTGTTTTAAATGATATGGGCATTCCAACTTTAGCCGCATTAGTCAAAGCAAGAGAAGTTTTAGATAAAATAAATGCAAAACAAGAGCTTTGGATTGGAGGGGGATTAAACAAGCCAGCAGATTTTGCCAAAGCATTAGCGCTGGGGGCTGACAAAGTGTTTTGTGGAAGTGCCTTGCTTATTGCTATGGGTTGTATTCAGTGCGGGCTATGTTATCTTGGTAAATGCCCTAAAGGAATAGCCACTCAAGATAAAGAATTGAGAAGAAAACTTGATGTGGATCAAGCTGCTTCAAATGTTGCTAATTTTATTAAAAACTCTACTGAAGAAATTAAAATGGTTGCTGGTGCTTGTGGAGAAAATAATATTTTTAATTTAAATAAAGGTCATCTAAGAGCTTTAAGCTTAGAAATATCTAAAATATCTAAAGTTAAGTTTATAGGTGAATAATATGGCTGATTATAAAGTAAACAAAGAAAAATGTATTAGTTGTGGTGCTTGTATCTCAGTTTGCCCTAAAGGAGCAGAGTGGGATACAGATGGGAAGTCCATGATTAAAGACTCAGATGAAGTAGAAAAATGCGGAGGGGAATCTATCTGCCCTTACGAAGCAATTGAGAAACAAGAATAGTTAAATATTGACATATAGTTTTATTTCACGATATACTTAAAACCGACCAATAATGTCGGTTTTATAGTTTTATTGAATATGAGAATTTCCAAAAAAACACAATATGGATTAAGAGCAATGGCTTTTTTGGCAGATGTCTTTAAAAAAGACAAGGTTTTTTCATTAAGAGAGATTTCAAAAGAAGAAGGTATTTCTTTTGATTATTTAGAGAAAATAATTTCAAAACTGGAAAAGAACAAGCTTGTTAAATCAAAAAGAGGTATTAAAGGAGGATATTGTTTGGCTCGTAATCCTAGAAAAATTAAAGTAGGTGAGATTATTAAGATATTAGAAGGAACAATAGCTCCTGTTCAGTGTCTTGTTGTTGAAAAAGAAAATAAATACAAGTGTCCTAGGAAAAAGGTTTGTAGAACTGTTTCTGTTTGGCAAAAAGTTCAGGATTCTTTAAATTCTACTTTAAATTCAATAACATTAGCTGATTTAATTAAATAATAATTTTAAAAATTATGGTAAAAAATAAACGAGTTTATTTAGATTATGGGGCAACTACCCCAACTGATTCAAAAGTTATAAAAGCAATGATGCCTTATTTTGATAAAAAGTTTGGCAATACAATGTCTCTTCATAGCTTTGGCCAAGAGGCAAAGTTAGCTTTAGAAGAGTCAAGAGCAAGCATTGCCAGTTTGATTGGCGCTAAGTCCAATGAAATAATTTTCACCAGCTCTGCTACTGAAAGTAATAATTTAGCTTTAAAGGGCATTGCTTTTGCAAATAAAGCTAAAAGAAATCATATCATTATTTCTTCAGTTGAACATCCTTGTATTATTGAAGCCAGTAATTGGCTTGAGAAAAATGGGTTTGAAATAAGCAGGTTAAAGGCTGATAAGCATGGCATGGTTGATTTAAAAGAAATAGAAAACTTGATTAAAAAAGAAACAATTTTAGTTTCAGTAATGCATGCTAATAATGAAATAGGAACAATTCAGCCGATTGAAGAAATTGGAAAACTTTGCAAAATCAAAGATGTATATTTTCATACTGATGCGACTCAGGCTTTTGGGAAAATACCTATTGACGTTGATAAAATGAATATTGACCTGTTAAGCGCAAGTGCTCATAAATTATATGGCCCTAAAGGGGTTGGTTTGTTATTTGTAAGAGAGGGGACAAAGATAGATCCTTTACTTCATGGCGGTGGTCATGAAGCAGGTTTAAGGAGTGCAACTGTTAATGTCAGTGGTATTGTTGGTTTCGCAAAAGCAGTTGAGCTTTGCAAAAAGGAAATGAAAAAAGAATCAAAAAGACAGATAATTTTAAGAGAAAAATTGATTAATGGAGTATTAAAAAATATTAAAGATGTAAAACTTAATGGTCATTCAAAAAAAAGACTGCCTAATAATATTAATCTTTCTTTTTCATTTGTTGAGGGCGAATCACTTTTAATTCAGCTTGATATGCTGGGGGTGGCTGTGTCAACCGGTTCAGCTTGCTCTTCTGACAAACTTTTGCCAAGCCATGTTTTAACTGCAATAAAATTAAAGCCTTATCAGATTCATGGATCTATGAGATTCACTCTGGGCAGATGGACAAAGAAGAGCGATATTGATTATGTTTTAAAGGTCTTGCCAGGCGTTGTTAATAAATTAAGAGAAATTTCTCCTTATAAGGTAAGAAAATGAGTCAAAATAAAATATATACAAAAAAAGTAATGGAGCATTTTAAAAACCCGCATAACTTGGGAAATATTAAAAATCCAGATGGAATAGGCAAGGTCGGAAATCTGGTCTGCGGAGATGTGATGCATATATATATTAAAGTTGGAGAGAATAAAAAGAAAGAAAAGATTATTAAAGACATTAAGTTTGAGACATTTGGTTGTGTGGCAGCTTTAGCTACAAGCAGTGTTGTTACTGATTTGGCAAAAGGAAAAACTTTAAACAAAGCTCTTGAACTTAAAAAAGATGATATTGTTAAGTCTTTAGGAGGTTTGCCTCAAATAAAAATACATTGTTCTTTTTTGGCAATTGATGCTTTGTCTGAAGCGATTTATGATTACCTTACAAAGAATAAAAAAAGCATACCTAAAAAGCTTGAAAAAAATCATGAAATCATTAAAAAGGAATTAGAAGTTATTGAGGAAAGGTATAAAGATTTATTGAAAAAGAAATGAAACAAAAACCAGCGTTAAGAGTTGTATCTGCCATGTCAGGCGGAGTTGATTCATCAGTTGCCACAGCTTTGTTAAAAGAAGCTAGTTTTGATGTAATTGGTGTTTTTATGAAATTCTGGGCAGGAGATGATTTAAACAAACAGTACAATAGGTGCTGCTCTAAAGAATCAGAAAAAAGAGCAAGAAAAGTGGCAAGCATTTTAAAGATTCCTTTTTATGTCATTGATTTTAAAAAAGAATTTAAAAGTAAAATAGTTGATCCTTTTTTAGTTGATTGCGGAAAAAACCTAACTCCTAATCCCTGTGTTGTTTGTAATAAAAAGATTAAGTTTGGACTGCTTTTGAAAAAAGCGAAAAGCTTGGGTGCTGATTTTATTGCTACTGGCCATTATGCTCGGATTAAAAAAGAAAGCGGTGAACTAGCCCTAATAAAGGCAAAAGATAAGAAAAAAGACCAATCTTACTTTTTATGGAAATTAAGCCAAAATCAGTTAAAACACATTTTATTTCCAGTTGGTGGTTACTTAAAAAATGAAGTTAGGAAAATGGCTAAAGATTTTAAGCTTCCTGTTTCTGACCTGCCAGATTCCCAGGAAGTTTGCTTTATTGATAAAACAACCAATGAGTTTTTAAGAAAATATCTTAAAATTAAACCAGGGAAAATTGTTGATAAAAATAGTAAAGTTTTAGGAGAACATCAGGGGCTATGGTTTTATACAATTGGCCAGAGAAAAGGAATTAAGCTTTCTGGCGGGCCATATTATGTTGTTGATAAAGATAAAAAGAAAAACAGGTTAATTATTAGTAAAAACAAAAAAGATTTGTATGAAAAAGAACTAAGTTTGAAAAATGTAAGCTGGATTTCTTCTAAAAAACCCAACCTGCCTTTAAAAGTAAAAGTTAAGATAAGATACGGGCATAAATCAGTGGAGGCTGTTATTTCTAAAATAAAAACAAAATATGTGTTAAAGTTTAAAAAGCCACAAATTGCGATTACTCCTGGCCAATCAGCAGTGCTTTACGATAAAAACAAGTTAGTTGGTGGGGGAGTAATTGTTTAAATACAATGTATATAGTTTGTCATTATCACGAAATAGGATTAAAAGGGAAAAATAGAAAGTTTTTTGAAGAAAAATTAGTTGAAAACATTAAAAAATCTTTACCAAAAGATAGTTTTGAGTTTGTAAAAAGAATCTCAGGAAGAATAATTGTGAAATTAACTGATACAGGCTTAAAGCAAAAAGACAAGATTAAAAAATCTTTGAAAAATGTTTTTGGAATGGTGTTTTTTATTTTCGCTTGTAATGTTAAACCAGAAATCAAAATCATTAATAAAAAAGCTCTTGAAATTTTAGAGCAAGAAAAATTTAAAACTTTTAGGATTCGAACTCAAAGATCTGACAAGGATTTTCCTCTAAAATCTCCGAAAGTCAGTGAAACTGTTGGTGCTTTTATTGTTAAGAATTTAAAAAAGAAAGTTAAGCTGGAGAATCCAGACATAACTTTATTTATTGAAATAACCAGGAATCATGCATTTTTATACACAGAGAAAATTAGTGCTTATGGTGGCTTACCTGTTGGTGTTGGGAACAAGGCAGTAGTTTTGTTATCAGGAGGGATTGATTCGCCTGTTGCTGGCTTTTTGACAATGAAAAGAGGGGTAAAAGCTATTTTTGTTCATTTCCATGCCCGTCCTTATACAGATGAAGCTTCAATCGACAAGGTTAAAAGAATTGTTAAAATTCTTAATAAGTTTCAATTCAATTCAAAACTTTATTTAATACCTTTTGCTGATGTTCAAAAACAGATTCTTTTAAAAGTATCAGCTAGGCTTCGTGTCATTTTTTACCGCAGATTAATGATGAAAATTGCTGAAGTTGTTGCGAAAAAAGAAAAAGCTTTGGCGCTTGTTACTGGTGATAGTATCGGTCAAGTTGCTTCCCAGACTTTAGAAAATATATTTGTGATTTCAGAAGCAGTGAATATGCCCATTCTAAGACCTTTGATTGGATTTGATAAGGAAGAAATAATTGATTTAGCAAAGAAAATTGACACCTTTGATGTTTCAATTCTTCCTCATCAAGACTGCTGCGCCAGGTTTTTACCAGCCCGCGTTGAGACAAAAGCTGATTTAAAACAGGTAAAATCAGAAGAAAAAAAGCTTGATGTTGAAGAATTGATTGAGAAAGCTCTTGAATCGACGAAGCTTTTAACAATTTTAAAATAAGATATAATTAATGAAATACTATTAATAATTTTCAAAGGTTGATTTAATAATTTAATTAATAAATAAATATGCAATTAAAAGATAAAATAGCAATTGTTACAGGAGCAAGAAGAGGAATGGGAAGAACTCATGCCTTGGCTTTGGCAAAAGAAGGCGCTAAAGTAGTTGTTTCTGACATATCATTAGAAGATTGTCAGAAAGTGGCTGATGAAATTAAATCTTCAGGAGGTCAGGCAGTAGCAGTGAAATGTGATGTTATAAGCAAAAAGGAAATTGATGGAATGGTGAAAAAGACTTTAGATGAGTTTGGCAAAATAGATATTTTAGTAAATAATGCTGGGATTTTACAATTCAAGCCGTTTTTAGAATTAACTGAACAGGATTGGGATAAAACGATGGCAGTTAATTTAAGAGGATATTTTTTATGTGCTCAGGCTTGTGCAAAAGAAATGGCAAAACAAAAATCAGGCTCAATTATTAATATTAGCTCTATTGCCATGGGTCAGGTTGGAGTTGGTTATGCTCAAATTGTTCATTATTGCGCTTCAAAAGGAGGCATTACTGCAATGACAGAAGCAATGTCTTTGGAACTGACACCATTGAATATTAGAGTTAATGCTATTGCACCAGGAGCAATAGATACTCCAATGGTAGATGCGATAAAACAAGACCCAAAGACTCTAGAACAGTCTTTAGCCAGGATCCCAATGCACAGAATGGGAAAGCCAGAAGAAGTTTCAAATGCAGTTGTGTTTTTAGCTTCTGACAAGTCTTCTTATATGACGGGCTCTATAATAGTTGTTGATGGCGGGTATTTAGCAATGTAATAGTTTAATGTTTAACAAAGATACAACTTTATTTAAGATTTTAAAAAATCCTGATAATGAAAAAATTCTAGTAAAATATAATTTGCCTTGTTTAACTTGCCCTTTAGCAGATATGGAAATGGAGGAATTAAAAATAGGGGATATTTGCAAAATGTATGGGATTGATGCTGATAAACTGCTTGCTGCCTTAAACAAAAATTCCAAGAAAAAATAACTTATATGGATAGTTTGTAAAGCCGTTATGGTTATAGTAAGATATATTTTACAAAGAATTAAAGGTGTGATAATTTAAATTATATATTAAAACAATAAAAGAATTCATGAACCAAAATCTCAAAGACTTATCAATTTTCTTGATCCCAATTATTATACTTTCAGTTTTAGGAGTATTTTTATATCTAAATCAGGATGTATTTAATCAAAAACATTTGTCTCCAGAAGAGATAAGCGAAAAAGCATTAAGCTTTGTTAATACAAATATATTGCCCGAAGGTATTACTGCGTCTTTGATTGACATTACTGAAGAAGGTGATGTTTATAAGATTCGCTTGGATGTCCAAGGAACTGAATATCAGTCTTATGTCAGCAAAGATGGAAAATACTTATTCCCTGATGGTTATGAGTTGGACTTTAATGCTGGAGATGAAGGACAAATCCAGCAGGAGACCTCAAAACGAGAAATGCCAGATGTTAAACTTTTTGTAATGAGTTATTGTCCTTATGGTCTTCAGACCCAGAAAGCGTTTTTACCAGTTTATGATTTATTAAAAAATAAAGCAGAAATGGGTGTTTATTTTGTAGATTATATAATGCATGGCAAAAAGGAAATAGACGAGAACTTGACTCAGTACTGCATTCAGAAAGACCAAAGAGAAAAGTATAGTGAGTATTTATCATGTTTTGTAAAAGATGATGATTCTCAAACTTGTCTTTCAGAAGCAGGAATTAATGAGGATAGTCTTTTGAGCTGTATTGATACTATAGATGAGGAATTTAGTATTTATTCTCAGTATCAGGACGAAGATACTTGGATTGATGGACAGTTTCCTAAGTTTGATCTACACAGCGCCTTGAATCAGTCTTATGGGGTGCAAGGATCACCCACAATTATTGTAAATGATCAAATTGTCAGTTTAAGTTCACGTTCACCAGAAGCATTTAAGCAGGTTGTTTGTAATGCGTTTTCCCAGATACCAGAAGAGTGCTCTCAGATTCTTTCCAGCACAGTTTATTCTTCTGGATTTGGTTTAGAAGTAGGCGGCACTTCTAATGGTCAAAGCTGTAGTTTATAATAATTAAAAAATTAGAAGCATAAAATGTCTAAAACAAGGGTTTTTTCCACTAAAGTTTGTCCTTATTGTATTGTTTTAAAGCAGTTTTTAAATGATAATAAAATTGAGTTTGAAGATTTAGATGTTTCTGAAAATGAAGAAGCAAGAAAAGAAATGGTTGAGAAAACAAAACAAATGGGAGTACCTGTAATAGAAATTGGTGGCCAGTTTGTAATTGGATTTGATAAGAAAAAAATCTCAGAACTTTTAGGAATTAAAGAGTAATTTTTTTTAAAACATTTATGATTAAAGTTGCTATCAATGGCTTAGGAAGAATTGGCAGAGCTGTTTTTAAAAAGATTTTAGAAAACCGTTCTGATTTAGAGTTGGTGGCTGTAAATGATTTAACTGACGCCAAGACTTTAGCTCATCTTTTAAGATATGATAGTATTTACGGGATTTATAAAAAAACAATTAAAGCAGTTGATCATTCTATTTTAGTTGATGGAACAAATAAAGGAATGAAGATAAAGGTTCTTAATGAAAAAGATCCTTCTAAGTTTCCTTGGAAAGAATTAGGCATTGACGTTGTTTTAGAGTGCACTGGTGTTTTTAGGGATTATGACGGCGCTAAAAAACACTTAAAAGCTGGCGCCAAAAAGGTTGTTATCTCAGCTTCATCAAAAGACAAAGAAAAAATACCTTGTTTTGTTTTGGGCGTCAATGAAGAAAAATATGATTCTAAAAAACATGATATTGTTGACATGGCATCTTGTACTACCAATTGCTTGGCTCCAATTGTTAAGGTTTTAAATGATAATTTTAAGATTATTAAGGGATTTATGACTACAATCCATTCATATACAACAAGCCAGAGAATTTTAGACTTTCCTCATAAGGATTTAAGAAGGGCAAGGGCAGCAGCTTTAAACATTGTTCCAACAACAACCGGAGCAAGTGAGGCAATAGGCTATGTTATCCCAGAGATTAATGGAAAACTTGATGGTTTGGCTTTCAGGATTCCAGTGCCAATTGTTTCTTTGTTGGATTTAGTTTGTGAGGTTGAGAAAAAAACAACTTCTCAAGACGTGAATTATATTTTTAAAAAAGCATCTCAAAATATAAAATTTAAGGGGATTTTAGGAGTTGAAGACGCTCCTTTAGTTTCAACAGACTATATTGGCAATTCTTTTTCAGCAATTATTGATTCGCCTTTGACAAAAGTAAAAGATAATTTAGTTAAAATTACTGCCTGGTATGATAATGAATATGGTTATGCCTGCAGGTTGGCTGAATTTGCTGAGTTTATTGGAAAGAAATTATAATAATATTAATATTAAGCGTATGGATGAACAGAAACTAAAAATAATTTTGGAGGAGCAGAGAAAACAATATGAAAATTATTTTGGAGTTGTTGCTGAACGATTAGAATCTCAAAATAAACTGATAGCAGAATCTGTTTTAGGCGTTCAAGAGCAATTAGTTGTTTTACGCAATATAGTTGCTAAAAACTCCGAAAGTATGAAAAACTTACACGTGATGGTGGCTAAGAATGCTGAGAATATTGAAATTATTAAATCAGATGTTCAATTTATAAAACAAGGACTTAAGCGAAAAGTGGATCAAGATGAGTTTGAAAATCTAGAAAAAAGAGTGATATTTTTAGAAAAGAAAATAAGTTAATTTTAATCTGGTAATTTTAAAATCGTGCAAAGCGCGGTTTTTTGGTAGAATAAATGTATATGATTAAAAAAGGCAAGCTGTATTATCCTGGCAAGACTTTTAAAGAAAAGGCCTGGATTAATGATGAGTCTATTTATGAAAAAGCTAATAAAGATCCAGTTAAATTCTGGGAGGATTTAGCAAAAGAAATCCACTGGTTTAAAAAGCCTAAAAAAACATTTTCTCACTACCCGCCATATTTCAAATGGTTTGAAAAAGGAAAGCTTAATATCACTTATAATGCTTTGGATGAAAACCTTGAAGAAAGGAAGAACAAGGTTGCTTTGATTTGGGAACCAGAACCAATAAAAGAGAAAACAAGGTTTTTAACTTATTACGAGCTGTATAAAGAAGTTAATAAGTGCGCTAATGCTTTGAAGAGGTTAGGAGTTGAAAAAGGAGATAGGGTTGGAATATATCTTCCAATGATTCCTGAGGTTGTAATTGCGATGCTGGCATGTGCGAGAATTGGAGCAGTTCATGCTGTGGTATTCTCTGCTTTTTCTTCAACTGCCTTAAATATTAGATTATTAGACACTGAAGCCAAGGTTTTAATAACATCAGATGGGTATTTTAGAAAAGGAAAAGCCATTGATTTAAAGAAAAATGCTGACAAGGCTTTAAAAGGAAGCAAGGTTAAAAAAGTTATTGTTGTTAAGCGTGCCAATAATAAAGTGATAATGAAAAAAAACAGGGATTTGTGGTGGCATGAATTGATTGAAAATGAAAAAGATGAATGCGAGCCGGAAAAAATGAACAGTGAAGATACCCAGTTCATACTTTATACTTCAGGCTCAACTGGCCGTCCTAAAGGCTGTATCCATGTTTGCGGTGGCTATACAGTGCAAGCCTATTTTACAGGTAAGTGGATTTTTGATTTGCATGATAAAGATATTTTCTGGTCAACAGCTGATGTTGGCTGGATAACAGGCCATACTTATACTGTTTATTCGCCCTTGTTAAACGGCGCTACTTTTTTAATGTTTGAAGGTGCGCCTAACTGGCCAGAACCTGATAGATGGGCAGACATTATTGAAGAGCATGGAGTAACAATATTTTATACTGCCCCAACTGCTATAAGGATGTTTAAAAAACAGTGTGATAAGCTTTCCAGAACTAAATTTAAAACCTTGAGATTATTAGGTTCAGTGGGTGAGCCAATTGATGAACATTCCTGGAATTGGTTTTTTAGAAATGTTGGGAGGGAAAAGTGTCCTTTAGTTGATACCTGGTGGCAGACAGAAACAGGAGGAATTTTAATTACATCTTTGCCTGGAATCGGTCCTTTTAAACCAGCCTACACAGGACTTCCTTTCCCAGGATTTAGATTTGATATTTTAGACGATAAAGGAAAACCCGTTAAAGTAAATCAGAAAGGAAATTTAGTTCTTCTGTCTCCTTTTGCTCCAAGCCTATTGAGAATGGTTTATAAAAATCCCAAAAAATACAAAAAGACTTATTGGAATGATTATGGGGACAAGATATATTTTACCTCAGATGCAGCCTACAGGGATAAAAATGGGTTAATCAGGATTGTTGGAAGAGTTGATGACGTAATTAAAGTGGCTGGCCACAGAGTTACGACAGGAGAGCTTGAAAATGTCCTTTCAAAACATGCTTATGTTGCAGAGTGCGCTATTGTTGGCATACCTGATAAAATAAAAGGAGAAGTGCCAGTCGCATTCATTGTTCCTAAAAGCAAGGTTCCTGCATTAAAATTAGAAAAAGAGTTAATTTTAGAAATCAGGGAAAAGATTGGGCCGATTGCTCTGCCTAAAAAGATTTATTTAGTTGATGACTTGCCCAAGACAAGATCAGGCAAAATAATGAGAAGGATTTTGAAAAGATTATTTACAAAAGAACCATTAGGCGATCTTTCAACCTTAGCTAACCCAGAAAGCGTAAAGCAGATTAAACAAACCATTAAAGAATAATTATGAGTCCAAAATCAAAAAAATATATTGTTTGGTTTAAAGATATTTCAAAGAATCAAGGCAAACTGGTTGGGGGTAAAAATGCATCTTTGGGCGAGATGTTTTCTAAATTAACAAAAAAAGGAATTAATATTCCAAATGGTTTTGCTACAACCTCAAGTGCTTATCGATATTTTTTGAAAAGCAATGTTGTTGATAAAGAATTAAAAAAGATTTTTCAAAGTTTTAATCCCAAGAGCATAGCCAGTTTGAAAAAAACAGGAAAATCAGCTAGAGAATTGATTTTAAAAGGTAAGTTTCCTCAAGACTTGCAAAAAGAAATTATTAGAAATTACAAAAAATTATCAGAGAAATACGATGATGCTCAAACTGATGTTGCAGTTCGTTCATCAGCTACTGCTGAAGATTTAAAAACAGCTAGTTTTGCTGGCCAGATGGAAACTTATTTAAATATTAAAGGTGAGAAACAGCTCTTAAGAGCCATTAAAAAATCCATGGCTTCTTTGTTTACTGACAGGGGCATTTCTTACAGGGAGGAGAAAGGATTTGACCATTTGAAGATAGCAATCTCAATTGGAGTTCAGAAAATGGTAAGGTCTGACTTGGGTTCGTCTGGCGTAATGTTTACTATTGATACTGAAAGCGGGTTTAAGGATGTTGTTTTAATTAATTCTATTTTTGGGATAGGAGAACTAATTGTTAAGGGAAAAATAACTCCTGATGAGTTTTATGTTTTCAAGCCTACTTTTGAAAAAGGCTACAAGTCAATAATTGTCAAAGACCTGGGAAGAAAAACTAAAAAGTATGTTTACAATGAAAAAGGGGGATTAAAAGAAAAAACTGTTGACAAAAAACAGCAGCAGGAATTCTCTTTAAGTGAAAAAGAAATCTTAACTTTAACTGATTGGGCTTTAAAAATTGAAAAGCACTATGATTTTCCCCAGGATATTGAATGGGCAAAGGACGGCAAATCAAACAAGTTATTTATTGTTCAGTCCAGGCCAGAAACAGTTCATAGTCCCCAAGCTAAAAACATTTATGAAGAATATGAGATTAAGATTAATAAAAAGCCTGTTTTAACAGGTATTGGTATTGGTGATAAGGTTGGTCAAGGTAAAGTAAGAGTTATTTCTGATGTGGCTAAAATAAATCAATTTAAAAAAGGTGAAGTATTGGTAACAAAAATGACTGATCCTGATTGGGTGCCAATAATGAGATTAGCGTCAGCAATTATTACTGATGAAGGAGGGAAAACGGCTCACGCTGCTATTATTTCAAGAGAATTAGGTATTCCCTGCATTGTTGGAACAAAAAAAGCAACCAAGATTTTAAAAACAGGACAAAATATTACTGTTGACTGTACAAAAGCAAGAGTTTTTGAAGGAATAGTCCCTTTTAAAGTTAAAAGATATAATTTAAAAAAGATTCCTAAGTTGCCAGTTAGTATTAGTTTGAATCTAGGGGTGCCTGAAATTGCTTTTAAAAAATCATTTTTGCCCGTTGACGGAGTGGGTTTGGCAAGGCAGGAATTCATAATTGCTGAGAAGATAAGGATCCATCCTTTGGCCCTTTATCACTTTAATAACTTAAAAGATAAGAAATTAAAATCCCAAATTCAAGAATTAACTATTGGTTACAAAGACAAAAAACAATATTTTATTGATGAATTGGCTGAAGGCATTTCTCAAATTGCAGCTGCATTTTATCCTAAAGACGTAATTGTCAGGCTTTCTGACTTTAAAACAAATGAATACGCAAGCTTAATTGGAGGTCATTTATTTGAACCAAAAGAATCAAATCCAATGCTGGGCTGGAGAGGTGCTTCCCGTTATTATGACAAGGACTTTGAACCAGCTTTTAAAATGGAGTGCTTAGCAATTAAAAAAGCCCGGGAGGTGTTTGGACTTAAGAATATTTGGGTGATGATTCCATTTTGCAGGACAGTTGAAGAAGGAAAAAAAGTTTTAGATTTGATGGCTAAGAATAGTCTTAAAAAAGGAAAAGATGGATTAAAAATAATTGTGATGTGCGAGATTCCTTCAAATGTAATTTTAGCTGATGAGTTTTTAAAGATTTTTGACGGCATGAGCATTGGTACAAATGATTTAACCCAGCTGGTTCTAGGCATGGACAGGGACAGTGCTAAAATAGCTCATATTGACGACGAGAGGAATGAAGCAGTTTTAAAAATGATTTCAGAAACAATAAAAGTCTGCAGGAAGAATAAAAAGTATATTGGGATTTGCGGTGAGGCGCCAAGTTATTTTACAGACTTCGCAAATTTTTTAATGAAAGAAAAAATTGGAACAATATCTTTAAATCCTGACAGTGTCATTAAAACAATAATTAGTTTATCTAAAAAACAAAAATAATCATGTTTGATGTTGTAACTTTTGGCTCAGCTACATTAGACGTTTTTGTCAGCTATAAAAAGATAGGCATTTCTTTAAAAAACAAAAGAAAAGGGATATTCTTGCCATTGGGTGAAAAGCTTGAAGGCGAGAATATGTTTTTTTACTCTGGAGGCGGAGGCACTAATTCAGCTGCTACATTTGGCAGTCAGGGGTTTAAAACTGCTTTTTGCGGGATGATAGGCAATGATTTTGCAGGAAAAGTTGTTTTAGAAGACTTAAGCAGGTTTAATGTTGACAGAAGATTTGTTTTTAAAACAAACAAAGAATCAACGGGAATGTCAGTGATTTTCAGCGGCAGCAAAGGAAAGGTGATCTTACCTTACAGAGGAGCGTCAAGGTTGTTGTCTGCCAGAGACGTTCCCCTTAAAGAGTTAAAAGCAAAATGGTTTTATTTAGCTCCCTTGTCAGGAAAATTAGTTAAAGATTATTTAAAAATTATTGATTTTGCTAAAAAAAATAAGATTAAAACTGCTTTGAATCCGAGCAAATATCAATTGAGATCTTCTGAAATTAAAAAAGCGCTAGAAAAAGTAGATGTTTTGATTCTTAATCAAGAAGAAGCAGGTTTTCTTACCAAGACTTCTTTTAAAAAAGAAAAAATTGTTTTTAAAAAGCTTGATAAATTAGTAGATGGAATCTGCATTATGACAAAAGGAAAACAGGGAGCAACAGTTTCTGATGGAAGATTCCTGTACACTGTTCCTGCTTTGAAAGTAAAACTTGTTGACGCAACTGGAGCAGGAGATTCATTTGGTTCTGGTTTTATTGTTGAGTATATTAATAGCAGTGACATTGCTTTAGCAATTCAGTTTGCCATGGCAAATTCAACTGCCAATATTGAAGAATGGGGAGCTAAAGATGGGATTTTGAAAAAAGGCCAGAAGTGGAAAAAGGTTAAAGTGAAAATACAAAAACTATGAAATTAAAAGAATATCTTTTAAAAGCACAAAAAGAGAAATGGGCAATAGGGCAATTTAATTTTTCAACTTTAGAGCAGTTAAAAGCAATAGTTGGAGCTTGTGAAAAACTGAATTCACCAGCAATAATAGGGACATCAGAAGGAGAAAGTGGCTTTGTTGGTTTAGAACAAGCAGTTGCTCTTGTAGGTTCTTATAGAAAGAATAAAAATCTTGCTATTTTTTTAAATCTTGACCACGGAAGATCATTCGATTATATTAAGAAAGCAATAGATACGGGTTATGATGCAGTGCACTTTGATGGTTCAAAACTGGATTTTGAAAAAAACATTGATATTTTAAGAAAGATTCAAGATTATAGCCAGAAGAAAAATATTTTAATTGAAGGAGAGTTTAATCCTACCTTAGGAGCTTCAAGAATGCTTGAGAAAGCGCCAGAAACAAAACAGGGGTTAACAGATCCAGGCCAGGCGTTAGAGTTTACAAAACAAGCTAAAATTGATAGTTTAGCAATTAGTATTGGCAGTTTTCATGGCATTGAATCTTCCGGGAAAAGTCCAATGATTGATTTTGATCGGTTGAAAAAAATAAAGGAAAGAATGAAAGAATTTCTTGTGCTCCATGGCGGTTCAGGCGTGTCTGACCAAGACACTAAACAGGTTATATCTCAAGGCATTGTTAAAATAAACATAAATACTGAGTTGAGGTTAGCTTATAGGGATACTTTAAAACAGGTTTTAGAAAACAGACCACAAGAAACCACACCATATAAATTAATGCCAGAAGTTGTTAGCGCAGTTCAAAAAATTGTTGAAAATAAAATAAAGCTTTTTGGTTCTGACAACAAAACATGATTAGTTTAAAAGCAAAAAAAAGAAAACAAAAGGATTTAAAAGGGCTTAGGGCAAAAGAAAAAGTGCCCGCTGTTTTATATGGCTCTAATGTTAAGAATACTAATTTAGAAGTTGATTTAAAAGAATTTAATAAAGTTTACAAAGAAGCAGGGGAGAGTTCGTTGATTTCTCTTGAAGTAAAAGATGAAAAGGAAAAGTTTTTGGTTTTAATACGTGATATTCAATTTAATGTTATTACTGACAATCCTATTCATATTGATTTTTATCAACCTAACTTAAAAGAAGAAGTTGAGATAATGATTCCTTTGATTTTTGAAGGCGAAGCGCCAGTAATTAAAAGCTTAGGAGGCACTTTGGTTAAAAATATTTCTGAGATTGAAGTAAAAGCGTTTCCTCAAGACCTTCCAAAAGAAATTAAAATTGATATTTCAAAATTAAAAACTTTTGACGATAATATTTTAGTTAAAGATTTGCAAATTCTTTCTGGCATTAAGATTTTAAAAGATCCTGATGAAATTATAGTTACAGTTTCCGCGCCTGAAAAAGTTGAAGAAGAGCTTGAAAAGCCAATTGAAGAAAAAGAAACAGAAGTCATTAGTAAAGAAAGGGAATCAGAAGAGAAAGGAGTAAAAGAAGAAGAAAAACCTGTTTCTGCAGAAGTTTTAACAGGTCAAGAAAAAAAGAAAGAAAAAAAATAGCACGACACAATCTTTGTTTATAAAAATGGGCAGTAATAAACTTATTAAAATTATTTTAAGCGTTGTTTTATTAGCAGGCTTTATTTTGCCTGTTTTTAATTATTTTGATTGGCAGGCTTTGGCACAAACTTCCCAGCAAGAGAGAGAGGCGCTAGAGCAGGAATTAAAACAGCTTGAAGAACAGCTTTCAAATATTGAAAATGATATTGAAAAAACTGAAAAAGAAAAGAAAACTCTTCAAACTGAAATTTATCTTTTGAAAAGAAGAATCCAGAGTTTAAATGTTCAAATTCAGCAATCTAATACAATGATTAAGGATTTGGGATACCAAATTGAAGATACAGAAGGATCTATTGAAACCACGATTTTTAAAGTGGAAGAATCAAAAGACTATCTTTCAGCAATTTTAAGAAGTATTCATCAGGAGGATAAAAAATCTTTAATTGAGATTTTTCTTTCAGAAAATGATTTATCTGATTTTTTTGAGAATATGATAGCTTTGGAAACTTTAAATGGAAAAAGCCGTGAACTCTTAGCTGATATTAAAAATCTTAAATTAAGCCTTGAAGATCAAAAAGAATCATTAGATGAAGAAAAAATAGATTTAGAAACAATAGTTAAAGTGAGGTTACTGCAAAGACAGGAAAGCAGTGTTTTGAAAAATCAACAAGAAGGATATTTAGAGCTGACTGAAGAACAATACCAAGTACAGCTTCAAGAAAAGCAGGAAACAGAGAAAAAAGCTAATGAAATCAGAGCAAGAATATTTGAACTTATTGGTGTTCCTAAAGCTCCTACTTTTGGAGAAGCTTATGAGATTGCAAAGTATGTGACAAGTATTACTGGAATAAGGCCAGCACTGGTTTTGGCTGTATTAACTCAAGAATCCAATATTGGCAAGAATGTTGGCCAATGTTATTTAACTGACACTACAACTGGCAGGGGGAAAAGAATTACTACTGGAAAAATAGAATTGAAAACAATGAATCCAACCCGTGATTTGCCTTATTTCCTTGAAATCACCAGAAAATTAGGCAGAGATCCTTTGAGCACTCCAGTTTCCTGTCCAATGAGTATTGGTTGGGGAGGAGCAATGGGGCCAGCCCAGTTTATTCCTGATACTTGGGGAAATCCAAGATATGGTTATGGTGAAAAAGTAAAACAAGTTACTGGCAGGGAAGCCAATCCATGGGATATTAGGGATGCATTTTTAGCTTCTGGTATTTATTTAAAAGATTTAGGAGCCAAAACAAATGAATTTAAAGCTGTAATGAGATATTTTTCTGGTTATAGATGGTCAAAATGGGAAGAGTTCTATGGGAGATCAGTTTTAGCTATTGCTGATCGTTATGAGGAAGACATTAAAGAGCTTGGGAATTAAAGTTTAGATTCAAACTTATTTAGAGTTTTAACTACTTTGTCTAATTTGCCATTCATAATATCAGTTAGATTGTGCCAGCTTTTTTTTATTCTGTGGTCAGTCAGTCTGTCTTGAGGGAAATTATATGTTCTTATCTTATCAACTCTTCTTGCCCATTTGATTTGGGCTCTTCTTTCTTTTGTTAATTTTTCAATATTTTTTAATTCTTCTTGCTCTAAAAGCTTTACTTGAAGTATTGCCATTGCGTTTTCTTTGTTCTGAAGCTGATTCCTTCCTGCTTGAGAAGTTACAATAAGTCCAGTAGGCAAATGAGTGATTCTTACTGCAGTTTCTCGTTTATTAACATATTGGCCTCCTGGCCCAGAAGCCCTGTAATAATCAATTTTTAATTGGTCTGATCTGATTATGCTTGCTTGGGCTTTTTCTGGTTTCGGAAATACTGCGACAGAAGCTGTGGAAGTATGGATCCTTCCTGATTTTTCAGTTTGAGGTATTCTTTGAACTCTATGAACTCCTCCTTCGTATTTTATTTTTGAAAAAACATCGCCATTTTTCAATTCAAAAATAATTTGCTTTAAACCGCCAAGATCGGTTGAATGAGTATCTAGGGTTTTTTGTTTCCAATCTTGATACTGGGCATAGCGGGAATACATTTTAAATAAATCAGCAGCAAAAAGAGCTGCTTCTTTTCCTCCAGCTCCAGCTCTGATTTCAATAATAACTGATGCCATGTCACTTTTTTTTCTTTTTCAGCTGTTCTTTTTTAGCCAATTTTTCCTTGAATTTTTGAACCTGTCCCATTGCATCTAATATTTTTTCTTTTCCAGTATAAAAAGGATGGCATTGTGAACAAATTTCAGTTTCAATGAATTCTTGAGTTGAGCCAATAGTAAAGCTATTGCCGCAAGCACATTTTGCTCTGGCTTTGCTATGATATTTTGGATGGATTTCTTTTTTCATAGTCTTTATTTTAGCAAAAATATTCTAAAAATCAAATGAAAACTGAACAAATGCTTTGTTAAACCAATTATACGTTTCATTATGGATATCTTTTAAATAATGTATAAATGTACAAGTTTTGAAAAAAGAGAAAAATATATCGAAAGACAGGCAATATCATATGTTTTTTTTAATATTGAATATGTTAAAATGAATACATTAATCAAATACTAAACAAAATTAGCAAAGGTTTTTGATTAAATAAAGAATCTAATTAAAAACTCAAGACTAATTAAAAAAAACATATGAATAAAAAAAACACACTACCACTTATACTAAGTGTTTTAATCTTATCATTATTAACTGTTTATTGGATTTCAGCCTGGACTGAACCATCAACAGCTCCACCAACAAGCAATATCTCAACTCTCATAGATACCAGCACTACTGCTCAAACTAAATCAGGAGAATTAACTGTGTCAGTATTAAAGACTAGTCAAGGCGCAGGTAGTGGTGTGATCATCTACTCAGGAGGAGATTTAGAGATTAAAACTCCTGACAATTCAGGAGGAGCTTTGTTCTATGTTGATACTAATGAAGAATTAGTAGTTAGATCCAAACTTAAAGTAGAA
>JANBVL010000002.1 GCA_024238995.1 Patescibacteria group bacterium | reverse complement strand
AATTCAGCATCAAATCCTAAAGCAGCTTCAGTAAGCCAGGACATAGAATATGACTGGGTTGTTCAGAATAATGGCGGACTAGCCAACACCAACTACTGTTTCAGAATGGTTAAATCAGATGGCACAGCATTAAGCACTTACAATAATTATCCCAAGGCAACTACTCCTTCTTCAGCTTTTGACCAGACTACTTTCCGTTTCTATGACAATGCTGATGCTGTTCAGCCAACAACAGCCAAAGCAGCTGAAAACACTGCCATTACAGATGTTACTAGTGGTGATGTATTAAGAATCAGAATGTCAGTAGGAGTGAGCAGTGTTGCATTAGCCACAAGCTCTCAAGCTTTTAAGTTACAATACGCTTCAACCACAGCTGCCTGCGCTCCAACTCTTAACTGGTATGACACTGGAGCAATATCAAGTTCAGTTATCTGGAGAGGCTTCAACAATACTACACCTGTTGATGGAGCAAGTATTACTTCATCATTACTGGATTCTCAAACCAATAAGCTGCAGTCATATGAAGAACAAAATAATTCCTTGTCTAATCCTGCTGCTATTGGTGTAGCAGAAAAAGGAGAATGGGATTGGGCAATAGAGAATAATGGAGCTTTAGGTTCTACTGCTTACTGTTTCAGAATGGTTAAATCAGATGGCAATGTTTTAGATACATACACTAATTATCCCAAAGCTACTACAACTGCAGCTACATTTATCCAAAACTATTACCGCTTCTATGACAATACTGATGCTGTCCAGCCAACAACAGCCAAAGCTGTTGAGAATACTGCTATTACCAGTGTAGCTACTAATGATGTATTAAGAATCAGAACATCAATACAAATAGCATCATCATCTTTAGCCACTTCAACACAAGCATTTAAACTTCAGTATGCATCAACAAGCGATGCCTGCAGCGCAGGTCTTAGCTGATCTGACTTAGGAGCAATATCAAGCGGAACCATCTGGAGAGGCTATAATAATACTACACCATCAGATGGAGCTACTATTACTTCAACACTCTTATCAGTATCTGATGTATTAGGCACTTATGAAGAAGAGAATAATTCAGCATCAAACCCCAAATCAGCTTCAGTAAGCCAGGACATAGAATATGATTGGGTTGTTCAGAATAATGGAGGGTTAGCCAATACCAGCTACTGTTTCAGAATAGTTGAATCAGATGGTACAGCGCTAAGCACTTACAATAATTATCCTAAAGTTACTACTCCTTCTTCAGTACTTGACCAAACTACTTTTCGTTTCTATGACAATGCTGATAATGTTCAGCCAACAACAGCCAAAGCATCTGAGAATGCTACTGCGACTGATATTGTTAGTGGTGAAGTGTTGAGATTAAGAATGTCATTGGAAGTAAGCACTATTGCTTTGGCAACAAGTTCTCAAGCATTCAAACTACAATACGCTTCAACAAGTGATGCCTGCAGCGCAGGTCTTAACTGGTATGACACTGGAGCAATATCAAGCGGAATCATCTGGAGAGGCTATAATAATGCTGCTCCTTCTGATGGAGCAAGTATCACTGCTTCATTATTGGACTCTCAAGCCAACAAACTTGAAAGCTATGAAGAACAGAATAATTCTTTATCTAATCCTGCTGCTATTGGTGTAGCAGAAAAAGGTGAATGGGACTGGGCAGTAGAGAATAATGGGGCTAGTGCTTCTACTACATATTGTTTTAAAATGGTTAAATCAGATGGAACTAGTTTAACTACATATACTCAATATCCTAAATTAATTACTGCTTCTGGTCCTGACGCTCTTTCATTTACTAACGGCACAGAAGCAGGGCTAACTGACGGCGGACGTATTGGTCAGCAGATTACGGTTTCTGGTACTAATTTTGGTTCTTCCTGCAGTTCACCGCAGCGTAAAGTAAAAATTGGTTCTTATTCTATTTCTTGTGATGATGTTTCTTCTTGGAATTCTACAACCATTACTTTTACTGTTTCTTCGGATATTAATATTTTTGGAGGCATTAATAGTAATGGATTAATAATTAGAGCTAATAATACTGATGATTCTACGCCTTTAACATTTTATGTATATCCTGATATTACTTCTTTAACAACGCCAAATGTAAGTAATGCTGCTAGAGAATATAGTTCAGGAGATAGTGACGGTATAATAACAATCAATGGAAATCGTCTTTCAGGAACACAGGGAACAGTCAGTGTATTAGGAGAAAGTGTAACAGTTAATTCATGGTCTGATACTGCTGTTCAGATAAGAATTCCCACAAGTATTAATAATGACACTTATACAGGCAGTATTATTCTAACTCGTTCTTCTGACAGCAAGGCAGATAACTGGACTAATTTTAGAATTCTTCCAAAAATTACCAGTCTTAGTCCAAGCACTGCTCAAGCTGGAGAATCAGTTGTAATTTCAGGAGATCATTTTTGCCAATCAGGAACTTGTCCTTCTCAGGGTAATCGTGCAAGTTCCAGCGATAAAATTACTATTAATGGGGTTTTGACTGGAGACAGCAAGGTTTCTGCCTGGACAGATACATCTATTACTATTGAAATTCCAGATGACGCTTCTTCTGGAAACGTAATAGTTCGTTCTAATAGTTATGACTCCAATAGCAATAGCTTTACCTTAACAGGAGAGGAGGAAGTTCCTGAAGTAGTTACAGCTCCAGCGCCGACGCGTCCATCAGGTGAAGCGCCGCCTGCGCCTGAAGAAGAAATTCCGCCTTCTGTAATTACAGAGGCTTTAATCACAGATTTAAAAATTATAATTATAAATATTCAAAAAGAAATATTACGGCTTCAAAAAGAGCTTCAAGAGCAAATTTTTCCTGAACCAGAGGTTGAAGAACCTTTGCCCGTTCCAGTACCTCCAGAGATTGAAGAACCCCCTGTTGTTTTACCAGAACCAGAACCTTTATTGCTTCCAATTGAGATAGAAGTTCCTCAGGCCTTGAAGGAGCTGGGAAAAGAAATTATTGAAACAACCCAGGAAGTGATTAGTAAAGGATTTGAGACAGTTAAAAGCATAACTACATTTATAGCTGAGTCTTTTGAGAATATAGCCGAGAAAACCCAGGAAGGAACAAGAAGTATAACCAAATATTCGCGCCAGGTTGTAAAAACGATAGACGAGGAAATTGATTCAATAGTTTCTGAAATTGAAAAATCAAGAGATTTGGCAATTGAAAATGTAACTGAACAAGTTCAGGAAAATACAAGAAAAATAACCCAGTTCATAAATCAAGTTGCAAAAACAGTGGACCAGCGCATTGAATCAATGAATGGTAGGATAAGTTATTTCACTGATTTAACATTTCGTCAATTAAAATCATTCCAGACTTATTTTCAGATTCCTATAGAGCTGCCTTCAGAAAAGAAAGTAGTTCAACCAGAAATCATTCCTGACCTTAGACCTTCTGTGATATCTGAAACTGTAAAAGTGGATACTATCTTCGTTCGCAGCAGTTTTGGCAATATTGATTTGGATATAGATTATGATCAATCCCGGGTGATTGCTGGAAAACAGGTTACTGTCTTTATTAAGCCCTCTAAACCAGTTTCAAGCTTGCAAGGATTTTTATACTTTGAAAAAATATCTCAAATAAAATCAAAACAAACATTTCATCTTCCTTTTGTTAATAAAGTGTCTGCTAGCAGTGTTTTTGCAAAAACCTATGAATTATTATCTCTTATCTTTGAAGGGCCAGATGAGCAAGGGTTTTTCAAAGCAGTGTTAAGTATTCCTCCTGTGGCAGGAGAGTATAAAATAGGGGTTGATATTGATTTTGCTGATGGAACAGAAAAAGAAGTAGAAAAGATTGTTCTAGTTGACCCTGAAGGATATGTTTATGAGCAGCTTAAAAGAGGTGAGCTTCGTATTAGGGGAGCTGTTGTTAGGTTGTTTGTGTTTGATAAATCTGTAAATGATTTTATTCTTTGGCCAGCAGGAAGTTATGATCAGAAAAACCCTCAAATAACAAAACAAACTGGCCAGTACTCATTCTTAGTGCCAGAAGGAAGATATTATATTACAGCAGAGCATTCTGATTATGAAGATTATCAATCAGATATACTTGAGGTAAGGGAAGGTGATCCGGTTCATTTTAACATTGAAATGAAACTAAAAAGTTTTTGGGAAAGAATATTTTAATTATCCACAAGCTTACTTAAATTTATTTATATATAATAAAAGAGCATGGTTTCAAAATGGAAAAAACTAGAAGTAATGTTTGAATTCTTGCTTTTCGGAATTATTATTGGTATCACTGAAGATATTATTGCTGTTAAATTAACAACAGGAGCTTCAATAACGCCAAAGATGATTCTTATAATAGTGGCAATTGCAGTTCCTTTTGCAATAATAGGGGAAATGATTGCTGATAGAGTTAATCTAGCAAAACCTTTAAAAAGAATTTCTGACGGAATGAATCATAACCACAAAAGAAATCATCAGAGAAGAAGATAGTGTTAATAAGTCTAAATTTTCATTGCGTGATTAAACCAAAAACAAAAAACTACTAAATAGTAGTTTTTTTGCTTTTGGAAAATTCTATTTACAAACAGGCTTGCCGTAAGGATAGGTATTAATGACAAGGCCGTTTTTATCTTTTAAATAAAGCGTGTCATAACAATCATCAGCAAGAATATTTTTCCCATGAAGGTAAATATACCAGTTGTTTCCCAAAAAATATTTATCTTGAGAATGATTCATAAAACAACCAATATTATTAAGGTTTTCATCAATGTACTCTGTGCATTGTTTATCGCTTCTTACATCTGCATCCTCAGAATAATCAGGATATTGGCAGGATTTTAATTTAAGAATGAATTGCTGGCAACATGGGTCCAGATGCGATACTTCTTGTGCTGTTGGTTTTGGACATTTTTTAGAAATAGAAACAGGAAAATCAAAAGAGTTTGTTAAATATCCCATGCACTTATTGTCTTTAAAGTTTCTATCTCTTCCTAAAGGATTATATCCGCTCGATAAATAGATTCTTTCACCTTTTTTAATTATAATATCTTCATTATTATGTGAGCCATAATAATGATAATATTTTTCTGTTGCTTGAGGAATGACTATCTTTCCGTTTTTGGATTCAATAGACCAGCCAGTAATATTAATTTCTTCGTTCTGATTCAAATTGGTAATTAAAGTAATTAAAGCTGGCCTTGATGTAGATTCATATTGAATGGTAGATATCTTAACTTTCTTAAAATAAGGAGAGATATTTAAAGTAAAAGCTCTTTGCGCTGGAGTTAAATCAACTGTTTTATTAATTTTCGCCCTTACTAAAAAAGTGTATTGATTGGAGCCAGAGGGAAGAACAATTGTTCTTTTTTTAGCACTGGTTTTTTTCCAATCATTATCAAATCCCAAAACTTTTGTTTCAAAATATAATTTCCCTTTTAAATTATCTGATAAAATATTTGCATCAAATTCAAAAACAACACTATTAGTGTTTTTTAGAATTTCACCTTGCTCTGGTCCCGACACTATATATGTATCAATCAGGTTTATTGTTGGTTGCTGAATTGCTGGTTGAGATTGGATTGTTTGGCTTGGTTGGACTAAAGATGCTGTATAAATAACATCCTGAACAGCAGGTTCTTCATTCACATCAGTAGGTTTTTTAGCCGGAGAACTAGCAAAGGAAAAAAGCAAGGCAATTATAATTATAAAGGTTAAAAATGCTTCCATGGTTTAATATTATGTAATGATTTTATGAAAGAGTCAAGTTTAATTACCTTTCGGCGAATTGTTATTAATGGGTTTTTTTGTTAGTATAATTTTAATTAATAACCAATAAAAACAATTAATAAATATGAAAAAAATCATTATATTCACTGTTTCAATTATTTTAATCTTCGCTTCTTATTTTTACCTTCAAAATAAAAACAAAAATTCAGAATCAGTAAATGAACAGGAACTAGCAGCTAAGTTTGAAAGACAAGGTGTTCAAATTGAAATTTTACAGCTTGGCTCAGGAGAACAAGCGCGAAGTCAAGATATTGCAACAGTGCATTATACAGGATGGCTGGAGAATGGAACAAAATTTGATTCAAGCCTAGATAGAAATGTACCTTTTAGTTTTGCTTTGGGAGTTAATCGAGTAATCCAAGGATGGGATATAGGGGTTTTAGGAATGAAAATAGGGGAGAAAAGAAAACTAACAATTCCGTCAGAATTAGGTTATGGGACGGCTAGCGTTGGCCTTATACCAGCTAATTCTACATTAATATTTGAAGTTGAATTGTTGAGTATTCAAAGATATTAATATGGATCATTTGGCAATAATGAAAAAATCGTGGGGATTGCTTCCTAAAATTCTGACAGGAGAAAAAACAATAGAATCTAGGTGGTATAAAACAAAATATAGGCCTTGGGACAATATACAAACAAGGGATGTAGTATATTTTAAAGATTCTGGAAAATTAGTTAGTGTCAAAACTGAAGTTAGAAAGGTTATTCAATTCTCTAATCTTATACCAGAAAAGGTGAAAGAAATTTTAGAAAAATATGGAGAAAATGATGGTTTAGGAATAGACGATATTCCTAGATTTTTTGAAATGTTTAAAAATAAAAAATATTGTATCTTAGTTTTTTTAAAAAATCCAAAGAAAATAAAACCTTTTAGAATAAATAAAAAAGGATATGGAACGATGAGTGCTTGGATAGTGGTTAATGATATTTCTCAGATTAAAATTAAATAGTTTATTTAGCTTTATTCTTCTAAAAAAATAGTCTGGATATTATCCAGACTTTTAGTTTTTAATAATCTTCTATTTCTTCTCTTGCTTGGTCATGAATTGTTGCGAGTCCTGCAAACAGGGTGAGCTGTTGTGCAACATTGCTTATATTGTGACAATCAAAGTTATATCCAACCCCAGGTTGATTGTAGCCATCAGAAGGGTCAATACCGCAAGCATTTCCTGGACAGCTGGCATGAAGCAAACCTCTTTCGTCAATAACATAAGCGCTGAAATTGTGTTTATTGATATGTTCTAGGCCTAGCATCTGACCATAAGAGGTTTTCATTGCTTGAATCATTTGTGAAAATTTGTATTCATTTTCATCAAGAGATCCTAGAGAGTTTAACCACTTGCGAAAAGGAATACTGAACGATCCTGATATAGAATATCCACGACCATCTTTTCCATTTGTAGTTATCACCGTCATGAGCTGAGGTAGCTTAGATGAAGTATCTTTTTTAAGAAGACAAAGCTTGTTGGTAAGTATAGAAAGGCTTGCTGATATCATACTGGCAGTGCGCCAGTTATGAACAATTTTTCTTCCAGTGCCATCACAATACAAACACTCTTCGTTATCATCTTGACCGGAGCCTTTGCATTCTACACATTCTTCATCGGTTTCAATCCTAATCGGCGGTATTCTGATAAGAAATTCATTAAAACCATTCTTTTCATTAATGAATTCCAGTATTCCTCCAAAACCAAGGTCCTTGTTAAAATCTCCTGAAAAATCAGGAAAATTGAAATCTTTTAATTCTCTCACTATTGGAGCCGTTTGCGATATTGGCTTGGATTCTTCAATGAAATCTTGATGTATTTTTAGTAAAATAGCTAGGTTTTCTGCTTGCCAAGATAATTCATACCAACATGGTATTGTTTCTTTCGTTAAGTTTTTCATATCTGTTCATTCCTTATTTTGTTGTAAAACAACAATATTTCTGTTTACTATCAAGAGGAAACATAGTCAAGCTCAAATAAAACAGTTTTAGGTTGGATTGAAAAGTAAAAACAGGCTCATTCTAACCTGTTTTTAAAACAATAATTTTTGATAAGAATTCCTGACTTTGAATTATTTTATTTTTTGAGTGCGTCAATAATGTCTTTTGCTCCCTCAATACTTGTTGAAAGAGCATCTTTTACAGCAGTAACTGATTCATCACTTATATCCCTAGCAGCAGAAATAGCAGCAGTAACAGCTTGTTTTGTTGCTTCAGCTGCATTGCCACCTACTTTTTTGACTGCTTCAACTGAACCGCTTACTGCTTCAACAGCAGTTTTGCCAACATCTAATCCAAGTTCTTTTGCACTATGAATTGATTGAGCAACAGCTCCTTGAATTGCTTGTTCTTGTTTTCCACCAGCTTCCATAACGCCATTTATTGTTCCCATTACAATTCCTTTTATTGCTCCTATCACTGAAGTTCCAATATCAGATATCCCGAATATTGCACCTTTTACAACTGAACCAGCGACTTCAATTCCTTTAGAGACTACTTCTCCTGTACCTTTAACTAAAGTTATTGTTGTGTTTTTAACAACGTCAATAACAGCATTGCTAGTGTCGCTTACTCCTTGAAGGCCTGCTTTTACTCCTTCTTTTACTCCGTTAACTAAACGTGAAATAATAGAAAAAACCATATTATTAATGTAGGTTATGTTATAACACGACCTTTTGTGTTTTAATTTTAACAAATTCTGTTAAAATTAGAATACATATCTATACTATTACCTTTGACAATATAGGCAAAAGTACGTATAGTATAGCGTATAAAGATTATATGAAAAAGCTAATTTTTGCAATACTCATCTTATTTTCATTGCTTGGCAGTGCTAATTTTTCATTGGCTCAAGAAGAGGTGGTCGTTGACTTTTTCTTTAGTCCAACCTGTTCTCGTTGTGCTGATGAAAAAGAATTTCTTAAAAATTTAAAAGAAAAATATCCTGATATTGAATTTAGAAATTATGGAATTTTTGAAAAAGAAAGCACAAACCTTTTAAAGCAGATGTATCAAGAATATAGTGTTCCTGTTAACGAACAGGGCCTTGTCCCAATAACATTTATTAAGGATCGTTACTTTTTAGGTTTTGCTCAGAACATAGCAGTTGATATGGAAAGCTATCTTTTAGAATTAGTTGAACGGGCGTCTCAGCCTGAGTCTCCAAGTCAAAGCAGAAAAATAACCCTTCCAATCATAGGTGAAATTTCTCTTGAAAATATGTCTCCAATGGTTTTGGCAGTAGTGCTGGGAGCTTTAGATGGATTTAATGCTTGCGCTATGATTGCTTTAGGATTTTTGCTCACTGTTTTAGTTTCTACTGGAATCAGAGAAAGAGTATTTTTAATAGGAGGAACTTTCATTTTAGTTTCAGGAATAGTATATTTTCTATTTATTTCAGCCTGGCTAAATCTATTTTTAGTTTTAGAACAGGTAAGATATCTTACGCTTTTAATAGGAATAATAATAATTGTATTTTCAATATTTGTACTCAAGGACTATTTTCACAATGTGATTTGCAGGGTTTGTGAAGTAGATCCTGAAAAAGAAAAAAGTATTTTTGTTAGATTTGAGAAAAAATTATTTAGAAAAATGCAGGAAATTTCTCAGGCAAAAACCTCTTTACCATTAATGCTTTTAGGTGTAGCTGTAGTTGCAGCTGGGGTTAATTTAGTAGAGTTGGTTTGTTCTCTGGGTTTTCCTTTAGCATTCACAAAGATGCTTACAAGCTATAATTTAGGCACCAGTTCTTATTATTCCTACCTTCTAGTCTATATCTTATTTTATATGCTTGATGATTTAATAATTTTTGGCTTAGCTATTTGGACATTGAGGATTACTCAGGTTTCAGAAAAATATCTTAAAGTAATAAAATTAATTTCAGGGATTGTGCTCTTGATTTTGGGCCTAATAATCCTTTTTAAACCTCAGTTTTTAATGCTTATTTAAAAATGACAGTTTTGCTAAATATCATTATCTCCACTTTTTTAATAAGCTTCATCGCTTTTATAGGAGCTTTAACTTTGTTTTTAAAAGAAAAGCTACTTGATAAGATTCTTTTGATTTTGGTTTCCTTTTCCGCAGGTTCTTTAATGGGGGGAGCATTTTTTCACTTAATCCCAGAAGCACTTGAAGGGATTGGATTGGAAAATAGTTTAAATGTATTTCTATATGTTATTTTAGGGTTTTGCACCTTTTTTATTTTGGAAAACTTTATCAAATGGCATCACTGTCATGCAAGAGAGCACCCTAAAATAATGCCATTTTCATACTTAATTTTGGTTTCTGATGCTGTTCATAATTTTATTGATGGTTTGATTATTGCTGCTTCTTTTGCCACCTCTTTTTCTATTGGAGTGATTACAACTTTAGTGGTGGCTTTTCATGAGATTCCTCAAGAAATAGGGGATTTTGGGATTCTAGTTTATGGAGGAATTGAAAAAGTAAAAGCACTGTTTTTAAACTTTTTATCAGCTACTGGTGTTATCTTTGGCGGAATTGTTGGGTTTTTTATTTCAGAGAAAATAGGGGATTCAATCTTTTTTATTCTTGCCTTTGCTGCTGGGAGTTTTATTTATATTGCTTCATCAGACTTAATTCCTGAAATTAAAACCTGCACGGCCTTAAAAAAATCAACAAGTTATTTTTTAGTTTTTTTGTTCGGGATAGCATTAATGTTATTAATGAAAACAATTCCTTTATTATAGGTTAAAGGAATTTTAATCAGATTACTTAATCTGCTATTATTTTTTGAGAATAAATTTATGAACTTAGATAAAAAAACAAAAAAAGAAATTCTGACTGCTCAAAGGAATGAAATTACTGAATACTTAATATATAAGAAGTTGTCTGAATCAGCCAAAAATCTTCACAATAAAGAGGTTTTAAAAAGAATATCAGACGATGAGCTTCGTCACTATGATTTTTTCAAAAAATATACTGGTAAAGATATAGAGCCAGATAATTTAAAGATAAGGATGCATCTTCTAATTTCAAAAATATTGGGTATAACTTTCACAGCAAAATTAATGGAAGACATGGAGGGGAAAGAGGGAGTAGTTTATGAAAAAATATCTAAGCTTATACCAGCTATAAAAGATATTGCAAAAGATGAAGCTAATCATAAAAGGCAGCTTATTAACTTAATCAACGAAGAGCGGCTTAAATACATGGGCTCTTTTGTTTTAGGGCTAAATGATGCTTTAGTAGGGCTTACAGCAGCCCTGGTTGGATTAACCTTTACTCTTCAAAATACACGCTTGGTAGCTGTTACTGGTTTGATTATAGGGCTGACAGCATCTTTATCAATGGCAGCCTCTGAATATCTATCAACCAAGTCGGAAAAAAGCAGTCGAACTCCTCTTAAAGCGTCAATTTATACTGGTTTTGCATATATCGCTGTGGTTTTGATTTTAACCTTCCCTTTTTTAATTTTAGAAAATATTTATCTTGCTTTAGGAATTACAATTTTAAATGCTATTCTGATAATTATTATGTTTACATTTTATGTTTCTGTAGTTAAAAGTGTTTCTTTTAAGAAAAGATTTTCTGAGATGATAGTAATTAGTTTTAGCATAGCAACTTTTAGTTTTAGCATAGGGTTTTTGTTAAGAAAATTTTTCAATATAGACATATAAAAACCACCATGGCATTTTAAAAACATGAAAATTAGAATAATAAAAACTAAAGCTAAGACCATATTCACAAAGACGCGCCTCCCAGGCGTTTCTTATGTTATTAATCAATATGTTGGTTGTGACCATCTTTGTTTATATTGTTATGCCAGGTTTACTGCTAGATGGAAGAATTATGGAAAATGGGGGTTATGGGTTGAGGCAAAAATAAATGCTCCAGAACTAGTTAAAAACAAATATGTCAAAGGATCTGTCTGGATGAGCTCTGTATCTGATCCTTATCAGCATGTTGAGAAAAGACTTAAGCTTACAAGAAAAGTTTTAAAAAACATGAATAAAAGAATAAACTTAGCTGTTCAAACCAAATCAGATTTGATTTTAAGGGATGTTGATTTATTTAAAGAATTTAAAAATATTGAAATTGGCCTAACTGTCAATGGCTTTAATAAAAAAGCTAAAGAATTATTTGAACCTTATTCTTCAACCCATGAGAAAAGATTAAAGACTTTAAAGAGCTTAAAACAACAAGGCATTAAAACATATGCATTTGTAAGTCCAATAATCCCAGGATTGGTTGATGTTAAAAAAGTAATAAGTCAAACCAAAAGCTTGGCAGATTATTATTTTTTTGAAACTATAAATACCAGAGGAGCTGGCAAAGAATTTGTTAGTGTTTTGGAAAAAGAATTCCCTGATAGCTGGGAGATTTTAAAAGATAAAGAAAAGTTTAATGGATTTGTAGCGGATATAAAACAAATTGTTAAAAAAGAAAAAATAAAAAGCAGGGGAGTATTTGTTCACTAGTTAGGTTTTCCACAGGCTGTTTACTTGACAGTTTCTTTATTAGTAATAATATTTAGATAGGAATGATTACTAATAAATATTATGACTAAAGTAGAAAGAATTACTTCTCAAAAAAAGATTGTATTAGATTATTTAAAAAGTGTTGAAACTCATCCTTCTGCAGATAAGGTCTATTTAGTTGTGAGAAGAAAACTTCCAAGAATCAGTAAAGGAACAGTTTATAGAATATTAAAAAATCTAAAAGAAAAGGGGGAAATATTAGAACTTCCTTGTAAAGAATGTCAGCGCTATGACGGTGATATTTCAAATCACGGTCATTTTTTTTGTAGGAAATGTAAAGAAGTTTTTGATATTTTTGAAGATTTTAAAATTCCAAAATTAAAAAAAATAAAGGTTGGCGAAATTAATAATTATCAAGTTTCTTTTTATGGCACTTGTAAAAAATGCAAAAAATAATTTAAATTTATTTTGTCATGACTGCAAAAAACAAATAAAGGTTGAAAATAAAAATATTCAGGACGGAATAATACTTGTTTATAATGATGAAGGAGAAAAGATAAAGATTCTGAAATGCAATGATTGTTTTAAGAAAAATCCAAGTTTAACGAATTTTAAAAAATGTGAAGTGTACTCCAGAATAGTAGGATACCTTAGGCCTGTTAGCCAGTGGAATGTTGGAAAAATTCAGGAATATGAACAAAGAAGAGAGTATAAATTATCAAAAAACTAATTAATTAAATTAATCTTAAAAAATATGACAAAAAAAGAAAAAAATAAAGTAAACAGAAAAGAAATTCAGTGCTTAAAATGTAAAGTCAAATTTGATTCTTGGCTTTCTGGAACTGAATTTACTTCTGATGTCGAAGGGGAAATAAAGGAGAACTTTCATCTTCATTGTCCTTCTTGCAGAACTTTAGAACAGAATAATTAAAAAAGGTCTAATTCATTAATTAAGTAAAAACAAATAAACATGTTATCACAATTACCAATTAATCTTAAAAATGTAAAAAAAGAGGATATAGACAAAGAAATACTAAGAGCTGGGATGATTGCTGAACTTGATGCAGTAAGTTTTTATGAACAAATGGCTGCTATGACTGACAATGAAAATATTAAAAAAGTTCTTTTAGATATTGCCAAAGAAGAAAAAACTCATGTTGGAGAATTTGAAGCTTTATTAGTTAATCTTGATAAAGAGCATGCACAAGAATTGGAAGAAGGAAAAAAAGAAGTTGAGGAATTAACAAACTAATAACTGCATTATGAAACATTATACTTTACCTGATCTTTCTTATAGTTATAAGGATTTGGAACCGCACATATCTCAAGAACAGCTGGAGATTCACCATAAAAAACATCATCAATCATACGTAGATGGCGCAAATGCTATTCTGGAAAAAATAGAACAAGCAAGAAAAGATAGTATTGATTTGGATTTAAAGTCAACTTTAAAGAACCTTTCTTTTAATATTGGAGGACATTTGCTTCATTCTCTGTTTTGGGAGAGTTTAACTTCACCATTAAAAGGAGGTGGAGGAAAACCCAGTGATAAGTTGGAAAAAGCTATTAATCATGAATTTCAGAGTTTTGAGAGGTTTAAACATGAATTCAGTCAGGCCGCAGCATCTGTTGAGGGTTCTGGTTGGGCAGCTTTATCTTTTGATAAGCAAATAAAAAAACCAATAATAATGCAAATAGAAAAACATAATACCAATATTTATCCAACATTCGATATTTTAATGGTAATAGATGTTTTTGAGCATGCGTATTATCTGGATTATAAGAATAACAGAAATGGCTTTATTGATGCTTTCTGGAATGTTGTCAATTGGAAAGCAATAAGTGAAAGACTTGAGAAATTGCTTTAATAAAAAATAAAGGATAAAATATTGAGCAAAGAAATAAGAGGCAAAATTATAGGTTTTTAAATGTTGAAATATAATTAAAAATTGATAAAATAGATTTTGTCGTCTTAATGAATAATAAATGGTCGTTTTATGAAAAAAATCTTATTCGTCATATTACTGTTTATTATCGCTTTTGGCTTGGGATTGGGAATTAATAGTTTTCTTTCTTCTTTTGAAAGATTATCACCAGAAGAAATGCAGCAGCGGGTTGCAAAAGAACAAGGTTTAGGCATTGAGAAAGCAATTGCAGCTGGAGTTTATAGGTGCTGTGTTGAGCCAGCTTGTACCATGTGTTACATGGAGGATAACATCTGGAACAACCAGACTGCAGGAACTTGCGCTTGCGATGATTTGATTGCTCAAGGAAAAGAGCCTTGTCCTCAGTGTGGGGGAGTAATTTCTGGAAATGGAGATACGACTTGCAGTGTATTTGAAGAGGAAGATTTATAAAATTAAATTAAAAAAAACATGACAAACAAAGATACAACAAGCAAAATTTTTTTAAAGGGATTGTTGACAGGATTAGCTATAATAACTTTAGTTGGTGCAGGATTTTTGATTGGTCAAAATAAAAATGTAGCCAGTGTAAACCCTTCACTAAATGAAAATAGCCAAAAAAAAGAAACTACCAAAGAAATAGAAATCAGCTCCGATGATAACATTAAAGGGGATGTAAGTGCAGCCATTACTATTGTTGAGTTTTCTGATTTTCAGTGTCCATTTTGTCTGAGATTTCATCAAACAATGCTACAAATAATGAAAGATTATCCTGATAAAGTAACATGGGTCTATAAGCACTTTCCTTTAGATTCTATTCATCCTCAGGCCAGGCCAGCTGCTGAGGCTTCAGAGTGTGCCGCAGAACAAGATAAATTTTGGGAATTTTCAGATGGTTTATTTAAAAATCAATCAGAACTTGGATTAAATTTATACAAAGAATTAGCTTTAGAACTTGGTCTTAATGAGATTCAATTCAAGGATTGTATTTCTTCAAGAAAATACAAAGACAAGGTTGAGGCAGATTTACAACAAGGAATAGCAGCAGGAGTAACTGGAACACCAGGCAGTTTTCTAAACAACCAACCGCTTGGTGGTGCTGCGCCTTATGAGAACTTAAAATCAATTATAGATCAGATTTTGTCTGAAATTTAAACAAGAATAGTTGCTTTATTCTATGCAAGAGTTTAAAAAAGTTGATAAAAAAGGTGGAGTGATCGGTGCCTTGACTGGACTTTTAGCATCTCTTTGTTGTATTACTCCAATAGTTTTAATATTTTTAGGATTAGGCAGTGTTTCTTTTGCCTTTTCTTTTATAAAGTTAAAACCTTATTTTCTGTTGACCAGTACTTTGCTTTTAGGGATTGCCTTTTTTATTCATTTCCGACAAAGAAAATGTGGGATTCGAGCAGGAATTAAAAGTCCATTTGTGTTAACTGCTTTAACAGTACATTTAGTATTGTTTGTAGGCAGCCTTTATTTTCTTTTGCCTATAGTTAGTCCTTATGTTTTTGAAAAGAGACTTTTTTCAACGCGTGATACTCCCTTACATCCTCCTTCTTGTCATCTTCAACTAGAAATTGTTTCAAAGTCTTTTAATGCTTTGACCTGCGTTAGTTGCGAGGCATCTTTAAAATATTCACTTGAAAAGAATTCTGGAGTCTATGCGGCTGAAGTTGATTTATCTAATTCGCAAACTTTGGTTCACTATAATAAAGAAGAAGTTTCCTCAAGAGAAATCCTTGAAGCTGTGCCTGTTGATTTTGAAGTAAAAAACAAAGTCGATTTATGCTCGTAAATCATTATTAACATTATTAATTAGAAAAAAATATGTGTGAAAGTTGCGGATGTAGTTCTTCTGAAGAAAAAGGACAAGAAGAAAAAGGACAAGAAGAAAAAGAAGAATAGTCTAAACATAAAACTTTGATATGTCAGAGAAGAGAAAAATAAAAAACAAACTTTATAAGTGTAAGTTTTGCGGTTTAGAGTACAAAGAAAAGAAATGGAAGGATGAATGTGAAACTTGGTGTAAAAAGTATAAAAGCTGTAATCTAGAAATAATAAAGTATTCTGTTAGTAAGCAACAACCAGAATAATATGTACAATGCTGAAGATTATTGTAAGCCAGACAAAAACACTGTGCATGTAAGCAATAGGCTGAAATCCTTTCCAATCACATTTATCAGGTCCTGGATAATCGCCCTTCCAAAGACACTTGGTTTTTGACCAAGGCATATTCAAACACGTTAAAAAATTTAAAGCTAAGGATATTGCTGCTGCCCAACCTGAATAAATCACTAAATTATGTAAATTCATAGTTAGTATGTTTAATTAATTTTTAGTAACTAATCCATATACAGCATAACCAGTAAAGAAGTCAGTTAAAGACATCATTATATCTGCCCAGCCACCTGGTAAAAATTTAAGGTGAAATCCTATTCCTATAATCACAAAGATAGAATTAAGAAAAAGAGCATAAACAGCTGTTTTTCTTGATTTAAACATTAATGTGACAACAATAGCGTCAAATAAAGTCAAGTAAGGTAGCCAAACTATTCCCGAATGGATTTTAAAGTGAATAAACGTTGCTCCGGCTGGCAGGAAAAATAAGGCCAAGAGCAGGGCATATATAATTCTTTTTTCTTTCATAATTTTCAATTAAAAGTAATATAACCTTTATTAGCTTATTATAACAAATATTGAAATGAAATAATTGTGGATAATTTTTATTTTTCTTGACATAAAAAGAGTCTCAGTGCTATTATTTATATACCCCTCCCTATAGGGTATAAAAATATGAAAAAATTAGAAGAAAAACAAATTCTAAACAGAATGAATTATCTTTCTGGTCATTTGGAAGGAGTTAAGAAAATGATTAAAAATGATAAATATTGTATTGATATTATAAAACAAAATGAAGCAGTGATTGCGGCAATTAAAAAAGTAAATCAACTTATTTTAAAAGACCATCTTAATAGTTGTGTAAGTAAAGCCATCAAGGGGAAAGACGAAAAGGAAAGAAGGAAAAAGATAAAAGAGCTTTTAGAAATCTTTAAAAATGGAAAAAATTAATTAATGAAAATATGGAAAATAATTCTCAATCTGAAAAACACGGACCTGCTTTAAATAACAATCAAAACTTTTCTCCAAGAAAGAACTCTTATTATCGTGCCGCAAGTTTTTTGTGGGGTTTTGCGTTGGGAGCTGTTTTATTGAGCCTTGTTTGGTTTTATTTTCCATCTTTAGCGCCAAGAAAATCAGCAAAAATAAATCTTGCTCAGGTTAGCGATTTAATGGAGAATGTTCCTAAAACCCTTGAAGATATAAATGAAGAAGATGAAAAAGAACTTTTAGCCTATTTGCAATTTAAATACATTAAACAGTCTTTTATTCCTACTGGAGTACCTGAAATTTATGGTGAAGAATTAAATATTTCTTTTGATAGGGTACAGGACGCTATTAATAAGGTAAGGATTTTCGGGCCCACTTATGGACAGGGTAGCAATAAAATTGTTTTAGCTGGTGATGATCTAGAAAGATATATAGACATAGGTTTTAAAATTGCTTGTGAATATTGCTGCAATGTAAAAACATTAGTTAATAAGGACGGTAGTGCTGCTTGCGGATGTGCTCATTCTATAATGATGAGGGGATTAGCTGCTTATTTGATTAAGAATCATCCGGAATTGATTAACGAAGAAATTTTAGGAGAATTAACTAAATGGAAAATCACTTACTTTCCCAAACAAACTTTATCAGCTCAGCTTTTTGAAATGGAAAGAGCAGGAGTGGAAGGAGTGAAAGAATTATTAGAAACATTTCCAGACTTTTTACCGCAAATGGTTGGAGGTTGTTAATTAAATATAAATAAAGATGCAAAATTTAAATTCACAATCTAAAATTAAAAACACATCTAATCAATTAATAAATCCTTGGAAGATTTTTAGTTTGATATTAAGTATTATTTTGGCAGGAAGTTTAATTCTTAATGCGTTTTTTATTCAAAGGAATTCTCATAAAAACAGCAACCTTTCGGCGTCTTTAATTGAAAATGTTTCAGCAGAAGAAATTTATCCAATTTTTGAATGTCCTTGCTGCGGCAAACCAATTGATCAATGCACTTGTCCAATGGCCAAGGAAAGAATGACGTTTATAGATGCGTTAGCTGGAGTAAATATTTCTGAACATGATATTATGATGGCTTATGTTAAAAAATATGGACTTAATTATTTTGTTGATAAGGAAAGGCAGGAAGAGTTTAAACAATATTTAATAGAGCAGGCTTCAGAAGAAAGGCCAATTATATCTTTAAGTTCTGATGTTTATGATTTTGGAGATGTTAGTCAAAAGGATGGAAAAGTTTTCGCTTATTTTGAAATTAAAAATAATGGCCAAAATGATTTAATTATAGACAGATTATCAACTTCTTGCGGCTGTACTTTTGCTTCAATTATTTTTGAAGGGGCAGAAGGGCCAGGCTTTACAATGTCTGGTCATGGCTATGAAAATCCAACTAATTGGAAAGTTGTAATTCCAAAAAACCAAACAGCTCAATTGAAAGTTAGTTATGATCCAGATATGCACAAAGATTTTAGAGGCCCAGCCATTAGAACTATTTCTATATTTTCTAATGATCCAATTGATTTTGAAAAGAGTGTTAAAATTGAATTAGATCAAGTCGATTAAAATAACTTGAAAGATTAAAAAACTATGACCAAGAAATTAAAACTATCCTTAATTTTAAAACCATTTTTAATAACAGTTTTTTCTTCCTTACCAAAATATGTCTTGGCTGATGAAAATGATCATATGATGTCAATGATGGGCGATTTTAATAACATGAGTTTTTGGGGTTGGCTGGGCTGGATATTTATGATTTTATTTTGGGTTTTAGTTGTTTTAGCTATTGTTGCTTTAGTTAAATGGCTGACCGATCAGGCAAAAACTAAAGATGAGAGTAAATCTGTTTTAGATATACTTAAAGAACGTTATGTCAGGGGTGAAATCGATAAAAAAGAATTTGAAGAAAAAAAGAAAGATTTAATTAGTTAAAATCATGAAGTTAAAAATTAAACCATTTTTGATTTTAATAACAGCTATTTTAGTTTTGGCAATTTATGGATACTTTCAATCCATTCCAGAGTCAGAGCAGGGTCAGGATGTGCCAAAAATAGAACTTACATCAAACTTTTTTGATTTTGGAGAAGTAGAATATGGAAAAGTTTTAGAGCATTCATTCCAAGTAAAGAATATTGGGAAAAAAGTATTAGAAATTCAAAGAATAGCTACTTCTTGTGCCTGTACTAGCGCTGTGATAAATAAAGAACAAATAAATCCAAATGAGCAGGCTGAATTAACAGTGGAATATGACACAGGAGCTATGAGCGGTCCTCATGGCCAGGGAAAACAGGAAAGAATTATATATATTAAAACTAATGACCCATTAAATCCCCAAATAGAAATAACAATCAATGCTTATGTTAGATAATTTATCAATATTACCTTTAGTAATAACAGCAGGTTTTTTAGACGGACTTAGCCCTTGTGTGATTGCAATTTTAGTTTTTTTCATTGCTTTTCTGTTAAGCATGAGAAAAACTTTTAAAAACATTTTTTCTTTAGGTCTTTTATATATCTTTGTTATCTTTCTAACTTATCTTAGTGTGGGAGTGGGGCTTTTTTCAGGAATAATGCTTTTTGGAAGACATCATTTTTTTGCTGAGCTTGGTTCAGGAATTCTGATTCTATGGGGAATTATAGAAATAAAGAACTATTTTTTCCCGAATTCACCTATTCAGATTGGGATGCCAAAAAAACTTGGTGAAAAATCAAAAGCTTTAATAGAAAAAGCAACTATTCCTGCTATTATCTTGTCTGCTTTTTTAGTGGGCCTTTGTTCAGTGCCCTGTTCTGCTGGGATTTATACTGCCATCACATCTTTTTTGGCCTCTAAAACAACTTATTGGACTGGCTTCTTATATCTTATTGTTTATAATGTTATGGTAATAATTCCTTTACTTATTATTCTTGGCTTGTCAGTTAATCCATTTACTTTAGCGAAAATAACTGAATTTAGACAAAAGAATGAAAAACTTGAAAAATTGGTCATGGGAATTTCAATGGTTATTTTGGGAATTTTAATATTAGTATTTTTAATTTAATCAATAACATGGAAAAAGAAAAAAACAATCAAAAACAAAAAGAAAATGAAATATGCCCTCACTGTAAAGTTTCAGATGAAACTTTAGAAATATTGAGACAAGCAGGCAAAGATAAAAAAGATAAAGAAAATAAAGAAGATAATTAAGTTTATGAATAATCAAGAGCTTACTAAAAAAGAGCAATATTTGCTGAAAAAAGAACAAAAGAATAAAGAAAAATTAGGAAAAGTGCGTGCTAAAAAAAACAAAAAAATGATAGAAACTTTTATTGTTTTAGGATTGATTATAGCAGGAATTGGTTATGGTTTAAGTCGTTCATCTGGACAAAGTCAAAATCTTCCAAAAATAGAAATAAGTCCTTTACAATATGATGCTGGAATTGTTTCTATGGCAGATGGCTTAGTGAAAAAAACTTTTGAAATAAAAAATAATGGCATTGGTGATTTGGAGATTGGAGGTATTACAACTTCCTGTATGTGCACAACAGCTGTTTTAATAGTAGACGGTCAGTCTAGCCCAGAATTTGGCATGCATAATAATCAATTGTTTTGGTCTCAAAAAATTTCTCCAGACCAGACAGGATATTTAGATGTTGTTTTTGATCCAAACTTTCATGGTTCTCAAGGGACGGGCAACATTATGAGGGCTGTATACCTTTCAACCAATGATCCTCAAAACGGAAAAGCTGAAGCAAGGCTAATAGCCAATGTAATTCCATAGTTCTATAAATAAGCTCAAGAAAAGCGAATAAGTATTTAGATTTGCCCTAATAATGGAATTTAGTATACTGTTAAAATAGCAATATGTTGAGTCATTCTATAAAGAAAAGTTTTTTTTCTAGCAACATTTTATTAATAGGAGCGATCTTTGTATTTTTAGTTTTAGATAACATTTACTTGTAAATCTTTATCGCATCAAAGCAAAGGTCTATTTATTACTAATTATCACTAAATAAACACTTATATGAACAAAACTTTTATCATTATCATTGCTTTAATTGCTATTGTTATTGGATATCTTCTTTTAAAAGCACCAACGCCATTAGCGCCTGGACAAACTGTTCCTTTTTCAGAAAATACTGAAATCAAAGAATTTACTATTAAAGGAGCAGAATATAGCTTTAGTCCTTCTTCTATTACTGTTCAAGCAGGAGATAGGGTAAAGATAGTTTTTCAGAATATTGGTAACATTAAACATAACTTAATTATCCAAGGATTAGGAGTTAGTACAAAGTTAATAAGTTCTAATCAGACAGACGTGGTTGAATTTACTGCTCCATCTTCAGGAACCTACACTATTTTTTGTTCACTTCCTGGACATCAAATAGCTGGTATGATGGGCGATTTAATAGTTGAATAAAACAATGGTACCAACTTTAATTTTAGGTCAAGATTTACTTTTCTGGATTGCTATTTTGCTAACAGTGGTATTTTTTGTTGATCTTGCGACTTGCTGGTGGTATAACAGTTTAAATTGGGGGCCATTTAAAAAATTTAGGGACAAACTTGTTAAATATCATAAACATACTCGAATTTTATTAATCTTACTTGTTGTTGTTCATCTTGTCTTTCATATTTTATTTCAGGTTTTTGGAATTATATTTTAAGTAAGGTGAAAAATATCTTGGGGTTAATAAGTTCTTGTGAATAACTTAATTGGTATTGTTTTTATTTATTTGTTATTCTTAATATGCCCATACCAGGGGGTGGGGCTAATATTAAATTAAAAGAGAATTTTAAAAATATGCACAAAGATGCAAAAAAACAGATTCTTAGAAGGTTAAAAATTATTAGTGGCCATCTCAAAAAAGTTATTAAAATGATTGAGGAAGATAAATATTGTGTTGATATTTTACATCAATCTTTAGCTTGTCAGAATGCTTTAAAAAAAGCAGATAGTTTAATTTTAAATCAGCATTTACGAAAATGCGTGGCAGCAGCAATGAAAGAAGGAAGAGGTAAAAAAGAAAAAAGCATTGACGAATTACTTAAAATTTACCAATTTTCTAATAAGTAATAAAAGAAAAAAATGAGATAAACTATGATACATGAAAGCATTGTTAAATCCTTATTGGAAGAAGCTGGTATTAAGATTAACGGAAACAACCCTTATGATGTTTATGTTAATAATGAAAGATTTTATAGGAGAGTTTTAAGTCAAGGTTCTTTAGGATTAGGAGAATCTTATATGGAAGGTTGGTGGAACTGCAAGAATCTTGATGAATTTTTTTACAAAATACTTCGTTCTCAGATTGACGATAGGGTTAAAAGCTGGAGAGTAGCTCCTCGTATCTTAAAAGCAATAGTTTTAAATTTGGGGAATAAAAAACACTCTTTTGATATTGGTAAAAGTCATTATGATATTGGCAATGAGTTTTATCAAAACATGCTTGATAAGCGATTGGTTTACAGCTGTGGATACTGGGAAGAAGCAGAAACACTAGATAATGCTCAAGAAGCAAAACTTGATTTAGTTTGTAAAAAATTAAACCTTAAACAAGGAATGAAAATACTTGATATTGGCTGCGGTTGGGGAGCGTTTATGAAATATGCTTCAGAGAAATATGGAGTTAAAGGAGTTGGCATTACGATTTCTAAGGAACAGGTAAAGCTTGGACAGGAATTATGCAGAGGGCTGCCTGTTGAAATTAGATTAAAGGATTACAGAGATCTTGACGGAAAATTTGATTGTATTGTTTCCATAGGAATGTTTGAACACGTTGGTTATAAGAATTACCGAACTTATATGGAAATTGTGTATCGTCTTTTAGATGATAATGGTCTATTTTTATTGCATACAATAGGTGGAAACAAATCTACAATAACTACAGACTCATGGATGAATAAATACATTTTCCCTGGTGGCATGCTCCCTTCTATTAAGCAGATAGGGGCATCAATTGAAGGCTTGTTTGTAATGGAGGATTGGCATAATTTTAGTGCTGATTACGATAAAACATTAATAGCATGGTATAAGAATTTTGAAAGGAATTGGGATAAAATAAAATCAAATTATAACAAAAGGTTTTACAGAATGTGGAAATATTATTTGCTCTGTTGCGCTGGAACATTTCGAGCGCGAAAAAATCAATTATGGCAAATTGTCTTTTCCAAGAAAGGTGTTTTAAAAGGATATGAGTCAATAAGATAAGAAAAATATAAATTTTACAAACAATAAATTCTCAGAAGCTCAAAGTAAATTCATCAAATTATGAATGAATTAAGGCCAATACAAAAGAAATTAAGAATATATCTTGCTACAGTATTTTTCATACTAGTCACTATATTTTTAGTTGGTATATTTTGGCTTAGTTCTACACCCACTCAAACTGTTGGCCTAACACTGTCTTTTGCTGCCGGGTTATCAATGATAGTTTTGCCCTGCACCTTTCCACTGGTTTTTGTTATTGTGCCCATGGCAATGGGTAAAAACCCTAAAAAGGGATTGATAATGGCCATTCTTTTTGGTTTAGGACTAATCATTACCTTAAGTATTTATGGAATAGTTGTAGCTTGGGCTGGTAAGATTTTTGGTTTAGCCAGCATCAGCAAATGGATGTTTTTGGTGGCGGGAATGGCTGCATTACTGTTTGGTCTTTCAGAACTTGAATTAATAAAGTTGAAACTTCCTTCTTACGGTGGAACCACTCCTCGTTTCATTCAGGAACAAGGAGATTATCTAAAAAGCTTTTTTATGGGTTTATTCTTAGGAAATGCTGGCGTTGCCTGTCCCAACCCTGCGACCTATGTGATTTTAACCTATATTGCTGGTTCAGGTTCTATAGTTCACGGAGCAGTTCTTCAGGCAGTTAATGGTCTTGGAAGATTTTTACCGCTCTTGGCAATTACTATTTTAGCAATTGTTGGAGTAAATGCTTCAATGTGGTTGATGAAAAAGAAAAAAGCAATTCAAAAAGTTACTGCTTGGAGTTTAATTGTGGTTGGAGCTTTTATTGTGGTTTGGGGTCTTTATGGGCATTTTTGGTTTTTAAATACTCCAATCCATGAAGGATGGACAATGTGGTTTGGAAAAACAATAGGGGCTGGGACTGCTGAATATCAATGTTGCATTAATCCTATTTGCAGTCAGTGTCTTAAGGGTTGGATTTGGGGTCCTGGAGTTTGTAAGTGTCGAGTAATGTTGGCGCAAGGAAATTTAAATAATGTATGTCCTGAATGTAGGGCAGGACTTGCTGAAGGGAAAAGCGTTTTTGACATCGCTGAAAGAACTCAAGGGCCTGCTTTTGCTTTGCTGGGAGGTCTAATTTTAGGACCAGTTGTTTGGTATTTTCTAAATACGAAATTAAAGAAACCAAAGGTCGAAAATTAAAATTCATTAAATGATTTTTAACCATAAAAAATTATGAGTCATTGTTGCGGATCAAGCTCAAAAAAATCCAAAAATTATAACAAAGAGACTTCTGAAAACACTCCTAAAAATATTTTTGTTTGGGGAGTAGTTATTGTTGTAATCGTAGGATTTTTCACTTTATTAATGCAATAATATCGCTTAGAAATATGATAAAAACAAATTTAATTTTAGGATTAGTTTTAGTATTGATTGCCGGGGTATTCTTTGGTTATTTTATTAAACCATCAGTTCCATCAGAGGATTATTTAGCAATAATAAAAAATAAAAGCATCTCTGAACAAAGACAAGATTGGATGTCTATTGCTGATAACATTCGTAGTAATTTAGCAATGAAAGGAAAGTATAATTGCTGTTTAGTAAGTCCTTGTTGGTACTGTATTCAAAAGACGCCTGGACATGGTGAAGGAGCAGAGTGTAGTTGCAGACAGGATATTTTAGCAGGACGTCATCCCTGTGGTGAATGTATTGGTGAAATTTTAGAAGGTCATGGTTTGGTTGAATTAAAATCCTATTACGCCAAAGCCATTGCTCATAAAGTCGGAACAGAACACGAAGCTCACTTGCAAGAAATAATTAATGACATGTATTCTGAAACTCAATGAACTTTATAAATTGGTTTAATATTGGTTTAACATTGGATGTTTTAGGTAAAATATTACTAGGTATCACTGTGCTTACAGTCCATCAGCATGTTCTAAAAGAACATAGAATAGATGCTGATGTATTGCTTTCAATGAAACGAGAACAATTCTTAGGGTCTTTGGGGATTTTATTGATTATAGTCGGCTATGTTTTACAGCTGTTATTTCACGTCTAAAGGTCAGAAAAAAATATTAAATAATAAACAACAAATCTATGAATAACGAAAAACATTATTGTCATATCAGTGCAAAAGGCTTGGCTCTTGCTGGAGCTGTTATCTGGGGCGTATATCTTTTTCTATTAGCGCTTTTGGCTGGTTGGGGTATGAAATTTATGTGGGTAAGCAAAGAATTAGTCGGACTTTTGAATACAGTTTATCCTGGCTATGTAGTTGGTTTGGGCGGAGCGGTCCTTGGTTTATTCTATGGATTAATTTGCGGAGCAGTTTGTGGCGGTCTTATTGCTTGGTTTCATAATAAATTCTGCGGATCAAAAAATTAAAACCTTGTTTTTAGCGGGAAACTGAATATTTTATATTTAATTAAGGTTAAAAGAAAAATATGACACATAAAATTCAATTCTTAACAATGGTTGGTTGTCATAACTGTGCTGCAGCCAAAAAGATTTTTGACGAAATAATACCAGACTTTCCTAATGTTGAGGTGGAAGAAATCGATATAGCAAGCGCTAGGGGCCAAGAAATAGTTCAAAAGCATGGAATAATGTCATCTCCTGGTATTATTATTGATGGAGAACTATTTTCAACCGGTGGACTAGATAAAGAAAAGCTTATTAAAAAATTAAAAGGAGAATAAAAATATGTTTGATTTTTTCAAGAAAAAATGTCCTGTCTGCAAAATGCAATTAAAAGAAGGGGAGTATTATCCTAAAGGATTTAACAAAAAATTCTGCTCCGAAGATTGCCGAGAAGAATATCGGAAGAAATTGGTAAAAGAGCAATCAAAATCAGGAGGAGGAGGGCGTTGTCATTAATTCAACATTAATAAATGAAATACGATGCTATCATTGCTGGAGCTAGTTTTGCTGGTTTAGCTGTAGCTAAAGAATTAAAAGGCAATATCTTGCTTATTGATAGGAAAGCAGAAATTGGGGGTGAACAAAAGTCAACCTGCTGTACTTTTTATCATATTTTGGAGAAATTAGACTGCAAGAAAGCAATACTTCAGATTACTGATACAGTGATTTTACACATTGGTTCAAAAGATATTACTTATTGTTTAAAACATCCCTTTGCTACTTTTGATTATAAAAAACTCTGTCAGATCCTATATGAAAAAAGCAATGTCCAATTTCTTCAAGCTAAAGTTTATGGTGTAGAAGATGGTACTATTGTAATGACAGAAAAAGGTAATTTTCAATCAGAATGTATTGTTGATGCTACGGGTTGGCAGGCAGTTTTAGCAAATTCCATTAAAAAAGACTTTATTCCCTGCGAGAGGAAAAGCTTTGGTTTAGAGACCACGCCTCTTTATAAGAACAAAGCTATTGAAATCTGGGTTAATCCAAAAATGATGCCAAAAGGAGTTGCTTGGATTTTTCCTTGCAATGAATTTTCAAGGTTTGGTGTTGGAAGTTATATCGGCGAGACAAATATTAAGGAGGAATTAGATGCTTTTCTTAAAAAGTTTGATTTGAAAATAACCAAAGACTTACATGGTGGTTTTTTTCCAAACAAATTTCGAGAACCAACAATTGAAAATATATTCATAGTTGGGGATGCGGCTGGGCAGTGCATGGCTTTAAGCGGAGAAGGAATTAGGCAGTCATTTTATTTCGGTGAAAAGTGTGGAAAGATTATTCAAAAGATTATAGACAAAGAAGAGACTTTAGAGGAAGGCTTAAAAGAGTACAGAGAATTCGTGATGCGCCGCAGAAAATATTATACTTTTCTTTCAGGATTACAAAAAATGTTTGTTGCCGCTCCTAATTTTTGGATGGCTTGTTTTACTAAATTTATCAATCCAAAACCAATTTTTAAATATATAGAGAAAAAATATGTAAATTTAGCTAATTTATAATAACAAATCAACTTATAATATTAATAAATATAGTAGTAAGCACTTATTTTTAATGATCCCTTGCTGCAAGAGAGAATGAGATTTAATTTCTTCAAACTAAATTATGACTTCAAACTTAACAAATAAAAAATTTATCATTATAGGAACAACAGCCAGCTTGGCTTTGTTAGCTTTTTATTTTGCTGTCCTTTCGTTAGCTAATTCTTTTTCCCATGCTGTCTCGCAGTTTAGCCAGATGTGGTATTGGATTTTGCTTTTAGTGGCTGGCTTTGGTCTGCAAGCAGGACTTTATTTCTTTATTAAAGAGAGAATTCGTTCAAAACAAGTCAAAAGCTCAACAGTGGCTATAACTGCCTCAGGCGGTATTTCTACTGGCTCGATGATTGCTTGTTGTTTACATCATCTGGCTGATATTTTACCTTTAATGGGGTTAACAGCTGCAGCTGTTTTTCTGGTTCAATATCAATTGCTGTTTATAATTATTGGGATTCTTTCAAATTTTATTGGTATTATTATAATGTTAGAAGTTATCCAGAAGAATGATTTAGCTGGAGAGTTGTTCAAAAAAATATTAATTTTTGATATGGGTGAATTGAAAAAGAAAGCCATTGGATTATCTTTCGTCTTATTTTTAATAACCTTTTTAATGATAAATAATCAATCAGGCAATTTAAAAGCAGATATTTCTAGCACAATACAGAGTGAAGAATCTCAATTAGAAATAATTCCCTTATCAAATCAAACAAATAATCAGAACGAAGTTTCTTTTAGCGTGACTCCTTTAGATTTTAATTTTGATAATCCTGTTAGCTTTGAAGTAGAGATTAATACTCATTCCGTTTCTTTAGAGTTTGATATGACTGAAATTTCAATACTTGAAGATGATAAGGGTAATAAATTCCAGCCCTTAAAGTGGGAAGGTTCGCCGTCAGGAGGACATCATCGTTCAGGAATTCTTTTCTTTCCTGCTCTAGATAGTCAAACAAAAGAAATAAAGCTTACTATAGAAGATTTTTCAAAAAGAATATTTAGTTGGAAATTAAAATAAAAAAAGGTTTAAAATATTTATTATGAAAAAAGAAATTTTTAAAATTAAAGGAATGCATTGCGCTTCTTGCGCCAGAACGATTGAACGGGCAGTTTTAAAATTGCTCGGCGTAAGTTCGGCTCAGATTAATTTTGCAGCTGAAACTTTGCTAGTTGAGTTTAACGAACACAAGGTTGGTGTTTTAGATTTGGAAAAAGCGGTTAAAGAAGTAGGTTATCGTTTACTGATTTCTGAAAAGAGAATGGACAAGCTTTCTCCTGCCAAGGATATGGAGGGTAAGGAATTTTTAGCTTTAAGAGTTATTGGCATGGATTCGCCTCACTGCGCCATGATTGTTGAAAAAGCAATAAAAACTTTGCCTGGCATTGAGAAAATTGATGTTGATTTTAATAATAGTCGAGCTAAGGTGGTTTTTGATTCAAAGAAAGTAACTAACGAACAGATTGAAAAAGTGATTGATGACGTAGGATATGAAGCAGTTAGGGAAACTTCAGAAACCCGAGATGTTTTAGAAAAAGAAAAACAAGAAAGAGAAAAAGAACTTTCTTTACTTAAAAAAAAGTTCTTAGTGGGAGGATTTTTGTCTTTTATTATTTTTTTTGGAAGCTTTCCTGAATGGCTTTCGTTTTTGCCAAAAATTTTAGTAGAAAGTTTATCAAATTATTGGCTGCTTTTGATTTTAGCCATACCGGTTCAATTCTGGGTTGGCTCAAGATTTTATGCTGGATTAAAACTTCTTTTCAAATACAGAACAGCTGATATGAATACTCTAATTGCTATTGGCACTTTAGCTGCTTTTAGTTATAGCGCAGCTGTTACTGTTTTTCCTCAATTTTTTGAAATAGGAGGGATTGTCCCTAAGGTTTATTTTGATACAGCAGCCATTATTATTACCTTGATTTTATTCGGAAGATATTTGGAGCTTTTAGCAAAAGGCAGGGCTTCAGAAGCCATTAAAAAATTAATGAAGCTGTCTCCGAAAATCGCCCGAGTTGAAAGAGATGGCGAAGTTAAAGAAATTCCTATTGAAGAGGTTAAGATTGGTGAGATCATTATTATTAGGCCAGGAGAAAAGATTCCAGTTGACGGAGAGATTATTGATGGTTTTTCTGGAGTTGATGAGTCAATGGTTACTGGTGAAAGCATGCCCGTTTCTAAGAAAGCAGGTGATAGAGTTATTGGAGCAACAATTAATCAAACAGGCTCTTTTAAATTTAAAGCAATAAAAATAGGCGAAGAGACAATGTTGGCTCAGATTATTAAAATGGTTGAACAGGCTCAAGGATCAAAAGCCCCTATTCAACGTTTGGCTGATGTAATTTCAAGTTATTTTGTGCCAGTCATAATTTTCATTGCTATTTTGACCTTTACTGTCTGGATGATTTGGGGGCCTGATCCAGCCTTTACTTTTGCTTTAGTTAATTTTGTAGCAGTTTTAATTATTGCTTGCCCTTGCGCTTTAGGTTTGGCTACACCAATGGCAATGATGGTTGGAATGGGTAAGTCTGCTGAAAAAGGTATTTTAGTAAGAGATGCAGCATCTTTAGAAATTGCTCATAAAATTGATACTATTGTTTTAGATAAAACTGGAACTTTAACTCAAGGAAGGCCAGTTGTTACAGATATTGTAGAGCTTCAGGCTTTGGAAAATAAAGTTTTAAAAATAGCTGCCAGCATTGAACAAAGATCAGAGCATGTTTTAGGGCGAGCAATAATTCAAAAAGCCGCTAGTTTGGGCCAGAGATCAAGTCATTCTTTAGATACAGCTATACAACAAGAGGCGATTTCTGGGAACCTCGACTTATTTGCAGTTTCTGATTTTCAAGCAGTTCCTGGCAAGGGGATAAAAGGGAATCTTGAAATTGAGAATAAAAAAGTTAGCGTAGCTTTAGGCAATCGAGAATTAATGAAATTTTTGCAGATAAATATTTCAAACACAGAACAAACAATGGAAAAATTAGAAAGCGAAGGAAAAACAGTGATGATTTTAGCCCGAAAAGCTCAACAGCAATGGGAAGCTGTTGGCTTGATTGCTGTTGCTGATATTTTAAAAAAGGAATCAAAGAAAACCATAGAAATCCTGAAAAAGTCAGGTCTTGAAATATGGATGATTACTGGTGACAACCAGAAAACTGCAAGAGCTATTGCCAGACAAGTTGGCATAGAAAATATAATGGCTCAAGTGCTGCCTCAAAATAAAGTGGCTAAAATTCAAGAACTTCAAAAACAAGGGAAAAAAGTAGCTATGGTGGGTGATGGCATTAATGATGCTCCAGCTTTAGCTCAATCTGATTTGGGAATTGCTATGGGTGAAGGAACAGATGTGGCAATGGAATCAGCTAATATTACTTTAATGAGAGGAGATTTAATGTTAATACCTGAAATAATAAGGTTTTCTCGCCGAATAATGAAAATTGTTAAGCAAAATCTTTTTTGGGCATTTTTTTACAACAGCAGCCTTGTGCCAGTAGCAGCTGGAGTTTTATATCCTTTTTTTGGAATCCTGCTTAATCCTATTTTTGCTGCTGCTGCCATGGCTTTTTCCTCTATTTCAGTAATTCTTAATTCTTTGCGACTAAAAAGTGGGTAATTAAACTTAACAGGTTTATTCCTTATTACCATTAATTCCCTGAAAATAGCTTTGCTAAAGGAGGAATTATTTGTTTTTTCCGAGACATTACACCTTCAAGATATAAGGTATTATTCTCAGGTTTTTTATTAAAAGCTTTTTCAATATAATTTTCTTTTTCCCAGAATAAAAGTAATGAATCCTGTTTAATAATGTTTGTTGCAAGCAGCATTATCAGATCATAATTTTCTTTTTGTGCTAATTCTTTTAATTTTTCAAGAAGTTCTTGCTTTTTTTCATTGACTTCATCTAATTCGGTCACTTCAACCTGGCCTCCTCCTATTTTAATTTTTCCAAATTCATATATTTTAAAATCAGATGATATGATTTGCTCAGTCGTTAATCCTTTTAAACTTGCCTTTGATTTTTTCATTTTAATTCCAAAATCTTGGATATTTTTAATTCCAGCAATTCCAGCTAATTTCTCTGCAATTTCTTTATCTTCATCTGTTGAAGTTGGGGATTTAAATATTACAGTGTCAGAAAGCACTCCTGAAAGCAGCAAGCCAGCTGTTTTTTTATCTAAATTAACCTCTTTATCATTAAAGTATTTTTTAGCGATTATTGTTGAAGTAGAGCCAATTGGTTCATTGTGAAAATAAATTGGGTTTGTAGATTTAAAATCAATTTTATGATGGTCAATCACTTCTATAACTTTAGCTTTATCTATATTGTCAGGGCTTTGGATTTTTTCATTATGGTCAAGAAGAATTATCTTTTTCCCAATTACATCAGTTAAAAGTTCTGGAGCGTTAACCTCAAAATAATCTAAAACATATTTTGTTTCAGGATTAATATCGCCAGTTCTAACTGCAACAGTATTTCTGCCTTTTTGTTTTAAATAATTAGAATAAGCAACAGACGCGCAAATACTATCAGTGTCTGGTTGTTTATGTCCAGTGATATATATTGTTTTGTTTTCTTCCATATATATTAATTATATTGCTATATATGTCATATTAAATAAATTTGTTATAATATTCAAATCATTTAACCCACTATAACTATGACAAGAGACCAGGCACTAAGTTTATTAAAAGAGAATTTAAAAAACAATAATCTAATCAAACATTGTTTAGCAGTAGAAGCTGTTATGAGAAGTTTAGCTCAAAAATTCAATGAAGATGCTGAAGAATGGGGGATTTGTGGATTGGTGCACGACATTGATTATGAGAAAACTGCTGGCAATGAAAAGATTCATTCAAAGCAAGGAGCTGACATGTTAAAAGAACTAGGCTTTGATAAAGAGATCTATAATGCTGTTTTAACCCATAATGAATTCCATGGCATTAAACCAGAAAGCTTAATGGCTAAAGCTTTATTCTGTGTTGATCCCTTGACGGGTTTAGTTGTTGCTGCCACTTTAGTTTTGCCTTCAAAAAAGATTAATGACTTGGAGGCAGAGAGTATTTTGAAGCGCTTTAAGGAAAAAGCTTTTGCTAAAGGAGCTAACAGAGAAATTATTAAAAAATGTGGAGAATATCTTAATTTAAGTTTAGAAGAGTTTGTAGCTATTACTTTAAGCTCAATGCAAAAAATATCAGACGATTTGGGTCTATAGTATGGAAGAAGAGAAAAATTAAAGAAATTTATAAACAGAAATAGGAATTAAAGGGGCTTGACTATAATTTACGCTTAATTTAAGGTAAAATAAGGTTGTGGATAAGTTCATTTTATGAATAGTTAACTAAAGGTCGTTTTAAAGCTCATATCCAGAGCTTAATAGGGACTTAATCTAATTTAAATATATTTCTATGGCAACAGAAGCATACTGCGTTAAATGTAAAAAAAAGCAAGACATGCTGAATGAGAAAGAAGTTGAAATGAAAGGAAAAGGAGGCGCTAAAAGAAGAGCTATGACTGGCACCTGTCCAGAATGCGGCACTAAAATGTTTAGAATTTTGGGCAAAGCCTAAATTTGCACTCAAAACTTTTTAGAAGTTTTAAGAAGCACCAATCATTAATGGTTGGTGCTTTCTTGTACATTTTTCTTTTGCTTGATTTTTAGATAGAATAAAAAAATACAGTTAATTTTTAAAAATATGAATCATATTATTTCAAAGGAACTAGAACAAGAAATGGAGAAATTAAGCTATCTCATGAATTTTTATTAACTTGGCAAACAAGAAAAAAACAATTTTAATTGTTTTATTGTTCTTCAATATTTTTACTTGGTTAATTATCTACAATTATGATAGGCCTCAGTTGCTCGAGGTTATTTTTTTTGACATTGGGCAAGGTGATGCAGTATTTATTGAAACGCCCCTAAATTATCAAATATTAATTGATGGCGGTCCAAGTAGTGCGATTTTGAATAAGCTGGGAAAAGAAATAGACTTCTGGGACAGGACAATTGATTTAATAATATTAACGCATCCAGAACATGACCACATTGCAGGTTTGATTGAGGTTTTGAAAAGATATAATGTAGAAAATATTTTATGGACAGGCGTTTTAAGAGATACTGGAGAATATGATGAATGGACAAGATTAATTGAGGATTCAAATGTAGAAATTGCGCAGTTAGGCCAGAAAATCATTGCGCCAAATATTTTTTTTGAAATACTTTATCCTTTCGAAAATTTAGAAGGTCAGATTGTTAAAAATACTAATAATAGTTCAATTGTCAGTCGTTTAGTATTCAATGACACTTGTTTTATTTTCACAGGTGATATTTATAGCTCAGTAGAAAGAAAGATTATAGACAAACAATTAGATTTAGATTGTGAGGTTTTAAAAATCGGTCATCATGGAAGCAAAACTTCAACTTCAAAAGAATTATTGGAAAATGTTACTCCTCAAATTGCTGTAATATCAGCTGGAAAAGATAATAGTTATGGTCATCCACATGATAAAGTTTTGGAGATTTTGACTGATTATGATATAAAAGTTTTAAGAACAGATCAGCTGGGTGATATTAAAATCATTTCAGATGGAGATAATGTTACAATAACAGATTAAAATTATGCAGTTTCCAATTTTTAAAACTAAAATCAAAGGAATAGATAAAAAATTCAATTTAATAGATCCAAAAGAACAAAATGAGTATTTTCAAGCTAAAGCAGGAGAAGAAATTAAAAAATTGAAAGAATTTTTAAAAGAAAATACTTTCATTGCATATTTTTTAGGTAAAAAAAACTCAGGTAAAGGAACATATTCAAAAATGTTTGCCCGTCTCGTTGGTCCTGAACTAATACATCATTTTTCTGTAGGGGACATGGTTAGAGAAATTGACAAAGAGCTTTCCAGTGAAGATTCTAAAAAAGAACTGGTTTCTTTTCTAGAAACAAACTACAGAGGGCCGAAAGATTTAAAAGAAATCATTGCTTCCCTAGAGAGCAGAAGCACAAAAACATTACTGCCAACAGAACTTATCTTAATTTTAATAAAAAGAGAAATACAAAAGATTGGTAAAAAAACATTGTTTCTTGATGGATTTCCCAGGGATTTAAATCAAATAGACTTCTCTTTATTTTTTAGAGACTTAATTGGCTACAGAGATGACAGAGATGTTTTTATTTTAATTGATGTTCCTAAAAATGTAATTGATGAAAGAATAAAACATAGAAGAGTTTGCCCTGTTTGTAAAACTTCAAGAAATATTAGGCTTTTGCCAACTTCAAAGATTGGTTATGAAAACAATGAGTTTTATTTAATGTGTGATAATCCGGATTGCAAAGATGTAAAAATGGTTTCAAAAGAAGGAGATGAATTTGGAATTGAACCAATTAAAGATAGATTACAAAAAGATGATGAGTTAATTAAAAGAGCGCTTTCTCTTTATGGAATTTCAAAAGTTTTGATAAAAAATTCAGTGCCAGTCAATGTTGCCAAAGAATATATTGATGATTATGAAGTTACTCCTGAATATGTATATGAATGGGATGAAAGCAAACAAAAAGTAAATATTAAAGAAAAGCCATGGATTATTAAAGATGATAAAGGTGTTGATTCTTATAGTCTGTTAGCTCAACCGCCAACAGTTTCTTTAATCAAGCAACTTGTTAAAATTTTTAATTTATAAAAATTGACAGGGATTTTTAGATAAAGGTAAAATAGATAGTGCCCTAGTTTTTCTAACGAAATCTGAGAATACATTTTTATAGGGAGTCTGATATGATGCATACTCTGTGGAGTATGCCTAAGGATTCCCACCTGGAATTTTCTTCAGAAATTTCTTATGAAAAACAGGGCACTAAAAAACCACGTCAAACGTGGTTTTTTAGTGAAAAGCACTATATAATTAGCGCTCTTTTTTAGACAAGCTTTTGATACATTTTGTACAGGCTTTTATCCTTTTACCACCAAAGCCCTTAAAGTTCTTTTGTTTTGTTCCAACAGGAACATTAACCCATTGGATATTTGGGTATTTTCTTTTTTTGCTTGTTGGATTATATTTTCCACGAAGCTTTACCAGCTTCTGAATCATTCTTGATTTTTTGTTGCATATTTGACATTCTTTTGCCATGATTAAATAATTCTATAAGTTTTTTAAAATCTTTTCAAGTTATAGTATAATTTGTAGAATAAAGATATGAATCCAATTATTTTAATATTTACATTAATAGTGCTTCTGTTTTCAATTATAATTCATGAAATTGCTCATGGCAGCGTTGCTTATTATCTGGGAGATCCAACAGCAAAGTATGCTGGAAGATTAACTTTAAATCCTTTAAAGCACTTAGATCCGTTTGGCTCTGTTCTTTTGCCTTTAATGTTGTTTTTAATAACCGCTGGGAAAGGTCCAATTTTCGGATGGGCAAAACCAGTGCCAATTAATCCATATAACTTCCGTGACCAGAAATGGGGGACTTTAAAGGTTTCTATTGCAGGTCCTTTAAGTAATTTTCTTGTTGGAATAATTTTTAGTTTGATTATTAGATTTATCCCTTTATCATTAATACTGTTTATTTTATTTAGTATTATTGCTTTTTATAATTTTGTTTTGGGATTGTTTAATTTAATTCCTATTTCACCACTTGATGGCTATCATATTTTGTCTTCTCTGTTGCCAGATAAGCTCTCAGGATTTAAAATGTTTTTAAGACAATACAGCTTAGCTTTTCTTCTGCTATTTATATTCTTTGGAATAGGATGGATTTTTAGAGGAGCAGAAATTTTTTATACATTAATTTCAGGTCAGTTATTAATTTTTTAAAGCGCTTACATTAAACGAATAAATAAATTAAGGCATTGACTTTAATCATTTTCCTTGTTAAATTTATTCCATAAAAGTGCCAGAGCACTTAATTGTTTTTAATTATGCCAACAATTAATCAATTAGTTAAAAAACCAAGAAAAAAACCAAAAAAGCGAAAGAAAGCTTCTGTTTTTAAATTTAGTTTTAATGCTTTAAAAAACAGACCAATAAAATATCCTTCTCCGTTTAAAAGAGGGGTGTGCTTAAAAGTTTTTACAATGACTCCTAAAAAACCTCATTCAGGACTAAAAAAGGTTGCAAGAGTAAGACTGACTAATGGTCAGGAAGTAACAGCATATATTCCTGGAGAGGGTCATAACCTGCAGGAGCATTCTGTTGTAATGATAAGAGGCGGGAGAATTAAGGATTTGCCAGGAGTAAGTTATAAAGTAGTAAGAGGTGTTTTAGATGCAGGAGGAGTTGAGGGCAGAAAACAGATAAGATCAAAATATGGAACAAAAAGACCAAAAAAATAAACTATGGCTAGAAGAAGAAAAAAAATAAAGAAAAGAGAAATTCAGCCTGATCTTGTATATAACAGTGAAGAGATTTCCAAATTCATTAATTACATAATGAGAAAAGGTAAAAAAAGTATTGCTAGAAAAATTGTTTATAGTGCTTTTGATATTATTAAGGAGAAAACAAAAAAAGAACCATTAGAGATTTTTAATCAAGCGATTAAAAACACAAGTCCAATACTGGAAGTAAGACCAAGAAGAGTTGGTGGAGCAACATATCAAATTCCAGTAGAAGTAAAAGGAGAAAGAAAGTTTACTCTAGCAATGAGGTGGATAATAAAGGCAGCTAAAACAAAAAAAGGTAGGCCAATGAGGGAAAAGCTGGCTGAAGAATTAATGAGTGCTGCTAATAATACTGGCTGGGCAGTAAAGAAAAAAGAAGATACTTATAAGATGGCAGAAGCTAATCGTGCCTTCGCTCATTTTTCTTATTAATATGGCTAGAAAATATCCTTTAGAAAAACTTAGGAATATTGGGATAATCGCTCATATTGATGCTGGTAAAACAACAACTACTGAGCGTGTTTTGTTTTACACTGGTATTACTCATAAGATTGGAGACATTGATGAAGGTACAACTACTACTGACTGGATGGATCAGGAAAGAGAAAGGGGTATTACAATCACCTCAGCCGCTATTACTTGTTTTTGGACACCTCAAGATTTGGCTCAAAAAGGGGAAAAGGAATATAAGATCAATATTATTGATACCCCAGGACACATTGATTTCACAGCTGAAGTTCAAAGATCTTTAAGGGTATTAGATGGCGGAGTAGTTGTTTTTGATGGAGTGGCTGGTGTAGAACCTCAATCAGAAACTGTTTGGCGCCAAGCTGACAAGTTTAATGTTCCAAGAATATGTCTTATCAATAAAATGGACAGAATGGGCGCTGATTTTTACAAAGGATTAGAATCTATTTGGGAAAAACTAAATCCAAATGCCGTTGCAGTACAGCTTCCAATTGGAGCAGAGGAACATTTTAAAGGCGTGATTGATTTATTTACAATGAAAGCTATTAGATTTGAAGGAGATTCAGGAGAAATTGTAAAACAAGAAGATATTCCTGCTGATTTAACAGAGAAAGCCAAAGAGTGGAGAGAAAAAATGATTGAAAAGATTGCAGGAGAAGATGAAGCGCTTTTAGAAAAATATTTAGCTCAGCAAGAAATTTCAAATGATGAGTTAAGAGCAGCTTTAAGAAAAGCAACTATTGTCAATAAGCTGTATCCAGTGTTTTGCGGTTCATCTTTGAAAAACAAAGGAGTCCAGCCAGTTTTAGATGCAGTAATTTATTATTTGCCAAGTCCTATTGATCTTCCTCCTGTTGAAGGAACTGATCCTGATACAAATAAAGTGATCAAAAGAAGAACAGATGACAACGATCCATTTGCCTGTTTGGCTTTTAAAATTGCTACTGATCCTTATGTTGGTTCTTTAACTTTTTTCAGAGTATATTCAGGAACACTTAAAAAAGGTTCTTATGTTTTAAATACTGCTACTGGTGAAAAAGAAAGAATCAGTAGAATTTTAAGAATGCACGCTGATTCCCGCGAAGATATTGATGAGATTTATGCAGGTGATATTGCTGCTACTGTCGGCCTTAAAAATACTTCTACTGGTAATACATTGTGTGATGAAGACAATCCAATTGTTTTAGAAGAAATTATTTTTCCAGAACCAGTTATTTCTATTAGGGTTGAGCCTAAAAATAAAGTAGATGAAGAAAAAATGGGTGTTGCTTTAAAAAGACTGTCTCGAGAAGATCCAACTTTCACAATGAAAATAGATAACGAGACTAATGAAACTATTATTTCTGGCATGGGCGAGCTTCATTTAGAAATCATCGTTGATAGAATGAAAAGAGAATTTAGTGTTGAAGCAAATGTTGGAAGACCTCAGGTTGCATATAAAGAAACAATTAAAGCTACTTCTAAAGCTGAATCTAAATATGTTAAGCAGTCAGGTGGAAGAGGCCAATATGGTCATGTTGTACTTGAGATAGAGCCAAGAGAAAAAGGCAAAGGATTTGAATTCTTTGATAAGATTAAAGGAGGATCAATACCAAAAGAATTTATTCCAGCAGTTGAAAAAGGAGTAAAAGAAGCTATGGAAAAAGGAATAGTTGCAGGTTATCCTATGATTGATATTGGTGTAACTCTTCAAGATGGTTCTTTCCATGAAGTTGATTCTTCTGAATTCGCCTTTAAAATCGCTGGTTCCATGGCTTTTCAAGATGCAGCTAAAAAAGGAAATCCAGTACTGTTAGAACCAATAATGAAACTAGAAGTAGTTATTCCTGAGAACTTTTTTGGTGATGTAATAGGAGATTTATCAGCGAGGAGAGGTAAAATAAAAGAAACTAAAGATAGGCTTAATTTAAAGATAATTGACGCTAATGTGCCTTTAGCTGAGATGTTTGGTTATGCTACAACTATAAGAAGCTTGACTGAGGGCAGGGGAACATTTACAATGGAGTTTGATAGTTATCAAGAAGTGCCTAAAAACGTGGTTGAACAGATTGTTGAAGGAAAGAAGAAATAGTGGTTTTTGGCGTTGGAAGGTATTGATATTTTTTCAAAATCTTGATATATATAAATAATTAATAACAATATATAATAAACAATTAATATGGCAGAAAAAGAAAAATTTGTAAGATCAAAACCCCATGTCAATATCGGTACTATTGGCCATGTTGCGCATGGAAAAACAACCACCACTGCTGCAATTTTACACGTTTCAAGATTGAAAGGTTTAAATGCAACAAATTTTGGTGTAGATGAATTAAATGCTGCTCCAGAAGAAAGAGCCAGGGGTTTAACAATCTCAGTTTCTCACGTTGAATTTGAGAGCGATAAACGCCACTACGCTTTAATTGATTGTCCAGGACACGCCGACTATATTAAAAACATGATTACTGGAGCTGCCCAAATGGATGGAGGAATTTTAGTAGTCTCAGCCGTTGACGGCCCAATGCCTCAAACAAGAGAACACATCCTTCTATCAAGACAGGTTGGCTTGCCATCTTTGGTTGTGTTTATTAATAAATGCGACCAGGTTGATGATCCAGAAATTATTGAGTTGGTTGAATCAGAATTAAGGGAACTTCTTAAAAAATATAAGTTTCCCGGAGATGAAATACCAATTATCAAGGGTTCATCTTTAAAAGCCTTAGATGCTAAATCAGTTGATGATGAAGCTATTAAACCAATACTGGAACTGATTAAAGTTGTTGATGAGTATATTAAAGAACCAGTAAGAGAAACAGATAAACCATTTTTAATGGCAATTGAAGATGTATTTACTATTGAAGGGAGAGGAACTGTAGCAACAGGAAGAATTGAAAGAGGAATTATCAAACCCAATGAAGAAGTGGCTCTGATTGGAATAAGGCCAACTGTTAAAACAACTGCTGTTTCTATTGAGATGTTTAGCAAGATCTTAGATGAAGGAAGAGCAGGGGACAATGTTGGAGTGCTTCTTAGAGGTATTAAAAAAGAAGATACTGAGAGAGGTCAGGTATTAGCTAAGCCAGACAGCATTACACCTCATTCTGAATTTGACGGTCAGGTTTATGTTTTAAATAAAGAAGAAGGGGGAAGACATACGCCATTTTTCACTGGTTACAAGCCTCAATTCTATTTTAGAACTACTGATATTACTGGTGATGTTGCTTTGCCTGAAGGAACTGAAATGGTAATGCCTGGCGACACTGTTACTCTGAAAATTAAGTTAATTGCTCCTATTGCTATGGAAGATGGTCAACGTTTCGCTATCAGAGAAGGAGGCAAGACTGTTGCATCAGGAGTTGTTACAAAAATATTGAAATAAATAAATGAAATTAAATTGCCAAGTTAACTTGGTAATTTAATTTATAGAGGTTATTAGTTCGTTAAGATGCCAAAGAAAAAAACAGATACTGTTGAGCCCGATATTAAGACTAGGCTCAGGATTAAGCTTAAAGCTTATGATCATAAAGTAATTGATAGTTCTGCCAAACAAATTATTGAAATGGCAGAGCGTTATAGTGTTAAGGTACTGGGACCTGTTCCTTTACCTACTGAAATTAATAAATACACTGTTAATAGATCTACTTTTATTCATAAAAAAAGCAAAGAACAGTTTGAAATTAGAATTCATAAAAGATTGATTGATATCCTGGAGCCAAGCCCTAAAGTGATTGATGCTTTGCAAGGTTTGAATTTACCTGCTGGAGTTGATATTGAAATCAAAATGTAAAATAGATATTTGTCAGAGGATTATTCTTAGCGTAATTAAAATGATGAAATTAGTTTTTAAAATATTATAAATCAATTTCAAATAGCCGATGGTTTTAGAGCCGGGCTATGCCCGGTTTTAAGTTAGAGAAAATATGAAGTTTATACTAGGTTTAAAAATAGGTATGTCAAAAGTGTTTGATGAAAAAGGAATTCCAGTTCCTGTTACTTTGGTTGAGGCTGGACCTTGTGAGATTACCCAAATTAAGACTAAAGAGAAAGATGGCTATAAAGCTGTTCAGATTGGCTTTTTGAAATTAAAAGATAAAAAAATTAAGAAAAGTCAGAAAAACAAAGCCTTTAAACATTTAAGAGAGTTTCAGGCAAATATTTCAGATTATAAAGTTGGACAGAAAATTGATGTCTCTAATTTTGAAGAGGTTAAGTTAATAAAGATATCAGGGATTTCTAAAGGAAAAGGATTTGCTGGAGGAGTAAAAAGATGGGGGTTTAGGGGGCAGCCTAAATCCAGAGGGGCAAAAGGCTTTTTAAGATCAATAGGTTCAATAGGAGCTTCAAGCCCTTCAAGAGTGATAAAAGGAAAAAAAATGCCTGGCAGAATGGGCTTTGATAGAATTACAGTAAAGAATTTAAAAATTATTAAAATTGATAAAAAGAACAATGCTTTGTTTATAAGAGGGGCTATACCTGGAAGAAAAGGAACTTTGCTTGAAATAAGAGGATAATATGAAAACTGAAATAATAAACAAAAAAGAAAAAAAACCAACACAATCTTTGCTGCCAAAAGAGATTTTTGAAGTGAAATTTAATAGTGATTTAGTTCATCAGGTTGTTGTATCTCAGATGGCAAACAAAAGAAGGTCAATCGCTCATACCAAAGACAGAAGTGAGGTAAGAGGTGGGGGAAAAAAACCTTGGCGTCAAAAAGGATTAGGAAAAGCAAGACACGGTTCAATTAGATCTCCTATTTGGATCGGCGGAGGAATTACTTTTGGTCCAAGAAAAGATACTATTTTTAAGAAAAGAATTCCCAAGAGAATGAAAAGATTAGCTTTGTTTATAGTTTTGTCTCAAAAAGAAAAAGACAAGCTGCTTGTTGTTTCAGATGATTTAAAATTTGATAGTCCAAAAACAAAATTGATGCTTGAATTTATAAATAATCTTAATTTAAAAAAGAAAAGCGCTTTGATCGCATTGCCGGAGTTAGATAAGAACATAATTTTAGCAGCAAGAAATATTCCCAATATTAAAGTTGTTCAGGCAAAGGATTTGAATTGTTTAGACCTTGTATCTTTTAAGTACTTGATTATTCCAAAACAAAGCATAAAGGTCATTAAAGAAACATTTTTAGTAAAAAGTAAAAAACAGAAAACAAAAGACAAAAAATAATTGTTTTCTGTTAATTGCTTTTTATTTCTTAGACTATGGCATTAAAAGATTTATTTAAAAGAAAAAAGAAGGAAGAGGTTAAAGAAAAGAAGGAAGAAAAAAAGGAGGTTGAAAAAAAGCCTGAAAATGTTAAAAAAGAACCTGTTGGGTCTGTTAAAAAAATAAAACCTAGCTTAAAGGGTTTTGCTTATCAAATATTGAAGTCGCCTCATATTACAGAAAAAGCAACAGATTTAGCAAAGGAAAACAAGTATGTTTTTAGGGTTTATCCAAGAACTAATAAGATTGAGATTAAAAAAGCAGTTGAATTGCTATATGGCGTTAAGGTTTTAAGCGTTAAGATTATTAAAGTTCCGCCAAAGAAAAGGGTTTTTAAGGGAATAAAAGGGGAAAGGAGTGGTTATAAAAAAGCAATTGTTGAGGTTTTAAAAGGCCAAAAAATTGAAATTGCTTCAGGATAATTTTATTAAAGTATGCAAAAAAGACAAGTTCAATTTAAAAGCAAAAAATTGTTATCAAAGAAAAAGCCTGAAAAAGCTTTACTTTTGACTTTGAAAAGAAAGGCTGGCAGATCAAAGTCTGGAAAAATTACTATTCGTCATCAAGGAGGTGGAGTGAAAAGACGCTATAGAATTATTGATTTTGGCCAAGAAAAGATTAATAAAAAAGGAAAAGTAATAGCAATAGAATATGATCCAAATAGAACAGCATTTTTAGCTTTAATTGAGTATGAAGACAATGAAAAAGGCTATATTCTTGCTCCAGCTGGAATTAAGGTTAATGATGAAATAATTTGTGCTGAAAAAACTGAACTTAAAATAGGTAATAGATTGCAGCTCAAAAATATTCTTATTGGAACCCAAGTTTATAATATTGAAATGATAAAAGGAATAGGCGGCAGAATGGTAAGGTCAGCAGGAACTTCAGCTAAGGTTTTAGCCAATGACGGAGGTTATATTCATCTTCAAATGCCTTCTAGTGAAGTAAGAAAGGTTCCAGAGCATTGTTTTGCTTCAATCGGTCAGGTTTCTCATCCAGAAAAGAGATTTGAGAAATTTAGAAAAGCAGGAACAAAAAGATTAAAAGGGATAAGACCAACAGTAAGAGGTTCAGCAATGAATCCTCCTGACCATCCTCATGGAGGAGGTTCAGGGAGGAGTGGTATTGGAATGAAACATCCTAAAACGCCATGGGGAAAGATAGCATTAGGGGTTAGAACAAGAAAAAAGAAATGGACAGATAAATTAATTTTAAAAAGAAGGAAAAAGAAATAAATATGACAAGAAGTTTAAAAAAAGGCCCATATATTGACGAGAAATTACTGAAAAAGGTTGAAGAGCTGAGAGGAGATAAAACAAAGCCAATTAAGACTTGGTCTAGGCGTTGTGCTATTTCACCGGAAATGCTTGGCTTTACATTTTTAGTTCACAATGGCAAGCAATTTATTTCAGTAAAAATTGACGAAGGCATGATTGGTCATAAACTTGGCGAATTTGCTCCAACAACAAAATTCTTAAGACATGGTGGAAGAATGCAGAAAGGATTAGAGAAAAAAACAACTGCTAAACCAGCAGAGAAAAAATAGTTTAAAAATATGATTTCAAAAGCAAAGCTCAGTTATTTAAGGATTGCGCCCAGAAAAGTGAGATTAGTCACTGACTTGATTAGGGGAAAAAAAGTTGAAAAAGCTCAAAAACTTTTAGCTTTTACAAGAAAAAAAGCAGCCTTGCCAATTTTAAAGCTTTTAAACCAGGCGCTGGCTAATGCAAAAAGTAATTTTCAGACAGATGAAAGCAATCTTTATATCTCTGAATTATTGGTTAATGAAGGAACAAGACTTAAAAGACAGCTTCCAAGAGCAAGGGGCAGAGCTGATATAATTCATAAAAAAACTTCGCATATAACCCTTGTTTTAGATGAGATTGATAAAAAAGCAAAGAAAACAAAAAAGAAAAAAGTGGTTGGAAAAAAGAAATTAGAACCTGTCCAAGAAGAAGAGAAAGAGAAAGCAGTTAAATCCGTTGTTATTAAAAAAGAAAGGCAGAAGCCAGATTTTGAAAAGGCTGTTAAACAAAAAAAAGAAAGAGGTTTAAGAAGATTTTTCAGGCGAAAAACATTTTAATTTAAAGAACATTATGTCACATAGAGTCCATCCAAAAATATTTAGAATAAGGCAAACTGAAGAGTGGGAATCACGCGGTTTTTATGAAAAAGATTTTGCCTCATACTTAGAAGAAGATTTTAAGATAAGAAAATTTCTTGAAGAAAAAATTGGTAAATTTGGTGTTGCAAAAATTGGGATTGAAAGATCTCCAAGCAGAATAAATATTATAGTTTCTACTTCAAGACCGGGTTTGATTATCGGAAGAAGAGGCGAGGGTATAGAAAGATTAAAACAGGAACTTATCAGCAAGGTTTTACAAGAAAAATATTTTATAAAATCAAAGAAAGAAAAAGGTAAGGCTAGATTAGAATTAAGGCTTGAGATCAGGGAGATTAAAAACCCCTGGGTTCATGCGTCTTTAGTTGCTCAATTAATGGCAGCTCAGATAGAGAAGAGAATGCCTTACAGGCGTGTTTTAAAACAAACCCTATCTAGGATTATGTCTCAAAAAGGAATAAAAGGTGCTAGGGTTGAGTTGGCTGGCAGGCTGAATGGCGTTTCAATTGCAAGAAAAGAGTGGTTAGGACAGGGTCTTCTTCCAAGACAGACAATAAGAGCAGATATTGATTATTCTCATAAAATAGCTAAGTGCAGTTATGGAGTAATAGGAGTAAAGGTTTGGATATATAAAGGAGAGAAATTTGAAAAATAATTATGGCAATTCTTCAACCAAAAAAAACAAAACATAGGAAAAGATTTAAGGGAAGATCAAAAGGTCTTGCAAAAAGAGGAACTGAACTTGCCTTTGGTTCTTATGGTTTAAAAACCTTAGAGCAAAGATGGATTACTGCCCGTCAAATTGAGGCAGCAAGGCGCGGGATTTTAAGATATTTAAAGAAAGGCGGTAAGCTTTGGATTAGAATTTTTCCTGACAAGCCCATTACATCAAAAGGTACTGAGTTTAAAATGGGAAAAGGCAAAGGACCTGTTTCTCATTATGCTTTTCCAATTAAGCCGGGAAGGATTATTTTTGAACTTGAAGGAATAAAAGAAGAAACAGCAGTAAAGGCTTTTAGAACTGCATCAGATAAATTACCGGTAAAAACCAAATTTATTAAGAAATAGTTATTAATAATTACGAATAAAAATATGAAAGTTGCTGAAATTAAAAAAAAGTCGAAATCAGAATTGAAAAAATTGCTTAATGAATCAAAAGACAAGCTAAGATTATTGCGCTTTGATTTAAGTGCGGGCAAGGTAAAGAACGTGAGAGAGATAAGAGAAGTTAGAAAAAGAATTGCAAGAATATTAACCATATTAAAAGAAGTAAAGTGAGTTTATGCCTAAAAGAAAATTAAGAGGAATAATTGTTTCTGACAAAATGCAAAAAACAGTTATTGTTGAGGTTGAGCGTATGAAGAAACATTCCAAGTATAAAAAGATGTATAAAATGAGCAAAAGGTACAAGGCTCATGATGAAAAGGAAAACTATAAATTAGACGACAGGGTTATTATTGAGGAGTGCAGGCCAATCAGCAAAGACAAAAGATGGAGAGTAATAGGAAAAGTAAAACAGAGCGAGAGGCAAGAGCCAGAGGAAAAACAAGAAAAACTAACTGATGAAAAGCAAGAATCATGATTCAACTAAGAACAATGGTAAAAATAGCTGACAATTCAGGAGGTAGGGTGCTTCAATGCATTCATGTTTTAGGTGGAAGCGTAAGGCGCTATGGCCGTTTGGGTGATATTATTGTTGGTACAGTAAAGGTTGCTGATCCCAGAAAAGAAGTAAAAAAACATGATGTAGTAAGGGCTTTGATTATTAGGCAAAGAAAAGAGTATAAAAGGTCTGATGGCACGCATATTCGTTTTGATGATAATGCTTGTGTGATTTTAGAGGGCAAGACAAAAAAACCAAAAGGCGGAAGAATTTTTGGCCCTGTGGCAAGAGAAATAAAAGAAAAAGGTTTTCAAGAAGTAGTGGGCATAGCTCAGCAATTGGTATAATTTTAAAAATATGAAGATAAAAAAAGGCGATAAAGTACTGGTTGTTTCAGGAAAAGATAAAGGTAAGAAAGGCAAGATTTTAAAAGCTTTCCCAATCGAAAGAAAAGTTTTGATTGAATCAGTGAATTTGAAAAAAAGACATCAAAAACCGAAAAAAACAGGAAGTAAAGGCCAGATTATTCAAAAACCAGCGCCTATTGATATTTCTAATGTGAAAATAATTTGTTCAAAATGCAATAAGCCAGCAAGGGTTGGCTATAAGGTTATAAATAATAAAAAATATAGGATTTGCAAAAAATGCAATAAACAAATATGATTGGCTTAAAAGAAAAGTATAACAAGGAAGTAATTCCTAAAATGATGGAAAAGTTTGGCTATAAGAGCAGGATGGCAGTTCCCAAAATTGAAAAAGTAGTTATCAATACTGGTTTTGGCAAAGCTATTATTCCAAAAGGTTCTGATGAAAGAAGAAAAATGCTGGAGGCAATTACAAAAGATTTGTCTTCAATTACTGGTCAAAAGCCAGTGCTGACAAAAGCAAGAAAATCAGTTTCAGGTTTTAAAATTAGAAGAGGCATGGAAATAGGGGCAATGGTAACTTTAAGGAAAAAAATGATGTTTGATTTTTTAGAGAGATTGATTCACATAACTCTTCCTCGTTCCAGAGACTTTTCAGGGATTGATCCTAAAACAGTTGATAAAAATGGTAATTTAACTTTAGCAATCAAAGAACAAATCTCTTTTTCTGAGATTATGCCAGAACACGCCAAGTTTTTGTTTGGGTTAGAGATTACTGTGGTAACAACAACCAAGGATAAAGAAGAAAGTTTAGAATTATTAAGATTGATAGGATTTCCAATAAAAAAGTAATATGCCAAAAAAATCACAAATTGCCAGAGCAAAAAAGAAACCAAAGTTTAAAACACGAATAGTTCGAAGGTGTTTTCGGTGTGGAAGAAAAAGAGCTTACATGAGAAAGTTCGGGCTTTGCAGAATTTGTTTTAGAGAAATGGCAAACAAAGGTCTAATTCCGGGAATAAGAAAAAGTAGCTGGTAAATATGGATCCAATAGCAGACATGTTAACATCAATAAGAAATGCTCAAGCTGTTTTAAAAGAAACAGTGAGTTTTCCTTATTCTGAAATGAAGTTTGAAATTGCCAAAATTTTAAAGCAGGAAAATTTTGTTGGAGAAATAGAGAAAAAAGGGAGAAAGCCTAAAAAGCTTATTACAATAAAACTAAAATACGACAATAATGAGCCAGTCATATCAGGATTAAAAAGAATTTCAAAACCAGGTCAAAGAATTTATACTGCAGCTGGAAAAATTAGAAGAGTAAAATCAGGCTATGGAATATTAATTATTTCAACTTCTAAAGGTTTAATGGCAGATAAAGAAGCCAGAAAAAAGAATTTAGGAGGTGAGATATTGTGCGAAATTTGGTAAATATATATGAGTAAAATAGGAAAAAAACCAATTGAAATACCGGAAAATGTAGAAGTTAAAATTAAAGAGCAGAAAGCTTTGATAAAGGGTCCAAAAGGTGAGCTTTCTTTTGAAGTTAGGCCTGAAATTAAAATTCAATTAAAAGATAAAAAATTACTTGTTTTAGTTAAAAGGCAAACAAAAAACAGCAAGGCTTTTTGGGGTTTAACCAGAGCTATTTTAGCAAACATGGTTAATGGAGTTGTGTCTGGTTATGAAAAGAAACTGGAAATTCATGGTTTAGGCTATAAGGCTAAGATGGAGGAAGAAGAGCTGGTTTTGTCTGCTGGCTTCACTCATCTTGTTAAAATAAAGTCTCCAGAAGGGATTAAAATTACAGTTGAGAAAAACATAATCACAGTTTCTGGTATTGATAAAGATCTTGTTGGTTTGATTGCTGCAAAAATTAAAAAAGTCAGGCCTGCTGAACCTTATAAAGGAAAGGGTTTAAGGTATTATGGAGAAACAATTAGAAGAAAAGCAGGCAAAAAGGTTGCGACTGCTGGTCCAGGTTAATGTAGGTTGAATTATGAATGTTAAAAAGAAAAGAAAAAAAAGATTAAAAAGGCATAAAAAAGTAAGAGCCAAAATTTCAGGGACAGATAAAATTCCAAGACTTTGTGTTTTTCGTTCAAACAAATATATTTATGCCCAGTTAATTGATGATAAGAATAATAAAATATTAGCTTCAGCCCGTGATTCACAAGCAAAGGGAAAGAAAACAGAGGCTAAAAAAGAAAAGGACAAGAAATTATCAAAAAAACTAAGTATTGCATTTGAGACTGGTAAATTAATTGCCAAAAAAGCAAAAGATTTAAAGGTTGAAAAAGTGGTTTTTGATAGAGGAGGATATAAATATCATGGAAGAGTTAAAGCTTTAGCTGACGGCGCTAGAGATGGCGGTTTAAAATTTTAAAACAATTATGAGAGGAAGAAGAATGACAAAAGATTTTAAAAGGAAAGATGAGTTTGACTCAAAGCTTTTGGACTTGGCAAGAGTATCTCATACAAGGGCAGGAGGAAAAAAGATAAGATTTAGAGTTGTTATGGTTATTGGTGATAAAAAAGGAAAAGTTTCCATAGCTTCAGCTTCTGGGCTTGATGTTGCGCAAGCAATAGAAAAAGCAACAAGATTAGCAAAGAAAAGAATTATAGAAGTGCCAATTGTAAATGAAACAATTCCTTATGAGGTTTCTGCAAAATTCAGCTCAGCAAGAGTTTTGTTAAAGCCTCAAAGAAAAGGAAGGGGTTTGGTAGCAGGGGGAACAGTAAGAATTATTTGTTCTTTAGCTGGGATTAAAAATATTTCTTCCAAGGTTTTAGGGTCAACTAGAAACAAGCTTAATAATGGAATGGCAACAATAAAAGCATTGAAAAAGTTAAAGCTATCAAAAAGAGTAAAAAAAGAAAAAACTGTTAAAGAATAATTTTTTATTATTTTAATGCTATGCAAATTCATCAGTTAAAAGCAAAACATAAAAACAAAAAGGGAAAAAGGATAGGAAGGGGAGGAAAAAGAGGAACTCATTCTGGGAGGGGGATAAAAGGCCAGCAAACAAGAGCTGGTCGTAAAAAGGTTCCTGATATCAGGCAGTTGATTAAAAAATACCCTAAATTAAGAGGGTATAAGTTTAAAATAAGAAGGGAAAAGCCAGAAATTGTAAATATTAAAACTTTACAAAAATATTTTAAGGAAAAAGAAATTGTTTCTCCAAAAACCTTGCTTGATAAAAAGCTAATTAGTAGAATAAAAGGCAGATTGCCAAAGGTTAAAATTTTAGGGCAGGGAGAAATAAAAAACAAGTTAATTATTAGAGATTGTATAGTTTCAAAATCAGCAAAAGAAAAGATTGAGAAAACAGGAGGCCAAATAAAATAACAGATGTAGACTATGTGGTACGAGAAAGTTATTCAAATGTTTAAAGTCAAGGAGTTAAGGGATAAGTTCCTTTTTGTTTTTGGGATTTTTGCTGTTTTCAGAATAATGGCCAATATTCCTATTCCAGGGATTAATCCAGAGAACTTAAAAGCTTTTTTTGACCAATTTCAAGTTTTAGGACTTTTAAATATTTTTACAGGCGGTGCTTTAGAAAAACTTTCAATTGTAATGCTTGGTTTAGGTCCTTACATTACTGCCACAATTATTTTGCAGTTGTTGACAATGATTTTTCCCCAACTAGAAGAACTTTATAAAGAAAGCGGGGAAGAGGGGAAAAAGAAGTTTGAACAGTACGGAAGGATTTTAACGGTTCCTTTGGCAGCAGTTCAGGGTTTTTCAATGCTGGTTTTATTTACCAGGCAGGGATTAATTGGAGAAATGGATTTTGCTACTAAGCTTAGTGCTGTTTTAACAATTGCTGCAGGAAGCATTCTCTTAATGTGGTTTGGTGAACTAATTTCAGAAAAAGGTATTGGAAATGGAGTTTCGCTCTTAATTTTTGCTGGTATTATTGCTGAATTTCCCAGGAATATTGGTGAAATGATATCTACTTATGACTCTTCAATGATTGGCTCTTATTTAATATTTTTTATAATGGCGCTTTTGATTATTGCTGGAGTAACATTAGTAAATGAAGCAAGAAGAAACATTTCAGTTTCTTATGCAAAAAGAGTAAGGGGAAGAATGGTTTATGGCGGATCTTCAACTTATCTTCCTTTAAGTATTAACCCTGCTGGAGTAATGCCAATTATTTTTGCCTTGTCAATTTTAACCTTTCCATCATTAATTACTAATTTCTTAAGTGGCTCAGCTGGTTTTTGGGGCAGGGTTTCTCAGCTTGTTGAAGCTTTTTTCAATAACCTTTGGGCTTATGGAATTACTTATTTTGTTTTAGTTTTTGTTTTCACATACTTTTACACTCTTATCACTTTTGAACCTAAATCAATTGCTAGTAATTTGAAAAAAATGGGAGGGTTTGTTCCTGGAATTAGGCCAGGAGAATCAACTGCTAAGTTTTTAGAGTTTGTTCTAAACAGAATTCTGCCTGTTGGAGCTTTCTTTTTAGGTCTTATTGCATTGATGCCAACTATTATGCAGGTAATAACCAATATCGCTGTTTTCAGTTTTTTAGTTGGAGGGACTTCTATAATGATTATTGTTTCAGTTGTTTTAGAAACAATGAGAGAAGTTGATTCTCAGCTTGAAATGAGGGAATACGATAGTTTTTAAATATATGGATAAAAAATCAAAAATCATTATTGTTTTAGGTCTTCCTGGCGCAGGAAAGGGAACTCAGGCCGAGCTTTTATCAGAAAAGTTTGGTTTTTATCATCTTGAAAGCAGCAAAGTTATTCAGGACAAGCTTGCTGATATGAAAAATAGTGATATTGAAGTTGTTGATGGAAAAGAGTATTCATTTTTAGAAGAAAAAAACAAAATTGATGCTGGAATATTAATGAGTCCTCCTTTAATTACTTTCTGGATGAAAAAAAAGATAAAGAAGTTAACAGAAGAAGAAAAAGGAATAATTATGAGCGGTTCTCCTAGAACTCTATATGAAGGAGAATCATTAGTTCCCTTTTTAAAAGATTTATCTGGCGTTACAAACATTAAAGTAGTTTTCATAAATATTAGTGAAGAGAAATCGCTTCACAGAAACTCTCACAGAAAGACTTGTGAACTTGCTCGCCATACCATAATTTATAATGAAGAAACTGATAAGCTTACAAAATGTCCTTTTGATGGTTCAAAGTTTTTAATAAGAAAAGATGATGATCCAGAAGTAATTAAAGTAAGATTTAAACAGTATAAGGATAGAACCATGCCTTTAATTGAGCTTTTCAAAAAACAAGGTTTAAGCATTATTGAGATAGATGGGTCTCCTTCACCAAGTGTTGTGTTTGAAAGTATTTTAAAAGCAGTAGAATGATTTCGATAAAGACTGATTCAGAGATTAAAATAATGAGAGAAAATGGTAAGATTCTGGCCTCTATAATTAATCAATTAAAAGATAAAGTAGAGCCGGGTATTACCACTTTAGAACTAAATAGGCTTGCTCAAAGCCTTGTTTTAAAATATGAAGGAATTCCTTCGTTCAAAGATTATGAGGGATTTCCAGCAACACTGTGCACTTCAATTAATGAACAGATTGTTCATGGTGTTCCATCTGACAGGATTTTAAAAGAAGGTGATATTTTATCTTTAGATCTGGGATTTTTTAAAAATGGATTTCATAGCGATATGGCAATTACTGTTCCTGTTGGAGAAATTGATTCTGAAACAAATAGATTAGTTAAAGCAACTAAGAAAGCCTTAAAGCGCGGGATTAAAAAATCTAAAGTTGGAAATACATTTGGTGACGTTTCAAATACAATTGGCAGGTTTATTGAAGATTCTGGTTTTGTAGTAGTAAAAGATTTATGTGGTCATGGTATTGGGAAAAATTTGCACGAAGAACCTCAGATTTTAAATCATGGAAAAAGACATAAAGGTGAAAAGATTGCAGTTGGCATGGTGTTTTGCTTGGAGCCAATGCTGGCAATGAAGGGGGAGGGAGAAATTAAAAAATCTGAAGATGGTTTCGGTTTTGAGACAAATAATAATCATTTGTCTGCTCACTTTGAACACACAATAGCAATCACTGAGAAGGGTCCAGAGGTATTGACTTTTTTTGAGTAAAGCAGCATGATTTTATTAGAGGTGATTCCTTGAAAAGTAAAATACTAAAAAAATTTAATGATATTGTAGAATGGACATTAGAAGGAATTCTAATGATAATTATTAAAATTCTTTATCCAAAAGGCATAAAGATTAATCTTCCCCCTACTCGTGGTAGCAGTGCTAAAATAAAATAAAAAGAGTGTATTTTTAAAAGCACTCGCTTTTTTTTATTTCTTTTTTAGATGTGATAGAATGTATGAATATGTCTCAAGTATATCTTTCAGTTGTTATCCCTGCTTATAACGAGGCAAAGAAACTTCCTGATACTTTGCCTAACATGTATGAATATTTGAAAAAACAATCATATGATTGGGAGATTTTAATTGTGAATGATGGTTCAAAAGATGATACTGCCCAAGTTGTAAAAGATTTAAGTTCTCAAATCGAGAATTTAAGATTAATTGATAATAAAGAAAATAATGGTAAAGGTTACGTTGTTAAGCAAGGCATGTTATCAGCCAGAGGAAAATACAGACTTTTTACTGATGCCGATAATTCAACCTCACTTGATCAAGTTGAGAAAATGTGGCCAGAATTTGAAAAAGGAAACGAGGTAGTAATAGGTTCTCGCGATATTAAGGGTTCTAAGTTAGCCGTACCTCAGCCTTTCTGGAGAATAATGATAGGGAATGTTTTTAATTTGATGGCCCAAATTTTAACTGGGCTCTGGGGTATTCCAGATACTCAATGCGGTTTTAAAGGGTTTACTGAGCAATCAGCAAAAGATATTTTTTTAAAAACCAGGATTGCAAGATTTGCTTTTGATCCTGAAATATTAGTGATTGCTAAAAAGATGGGATACAAAATAAAAGAGATTCCGGTTTACTGGGTTAATGACAAAAGAAGCTCAGTAAAGTTTAAAAGCATGGTTAAAATGGCAATTGATTTATTTAAGATAAGATTAAACATGATTCAAGGTTTTTATGAAAGGTAAAAAACCTAAATTTCCATCAGAGCTTCGTTTTGATTTAGTTTCTAAAGACTGGGTTATTATTGCGACAGGAAGAGCGAGAAGGCCAAGTTTTTTTAAAAAAAAGAAAAGGATAAAAATTGATATTTCTAAAAAAGATTGCCCTTTTTTTGATTTAAGAACACAAGAGCGTCCTGTTCTAGCTTATTTCAAAGGAAAAGAAGCACTGTTTAAAATGGGTGAGATTCCTAAAAAATGGACAACAATTGTTATTCCCAATAAATATCCTGTGCTTTTACCTTATTCAAAATTAGAGGAAAGAAAAGAAGGTAAGTTTTATAAAACCATGAATGCCGTTGGTTTTGCCGAACTTGTTTTGATGAAAGATCATAAAAAACATTTTCCTCATTTTAATGTTTCTCAAATAAAAGAAGTTTTTGAAGTTTATCAAAAAAGATATTTGGATTTAATGAAAAAAAGGTTTGTAAACTATATTTCAATTTTTCATAATCATGGCATTGAAGCTGGTGCTTCCCAGCCTCATCCTCATTCCCAGATCATTACTACCCCTTTAATTGATGTTGATTTAAAGAAGGCTCTTGTTAATTCAGGAGATTATTTTAAAAAGAACAAGAAATGCATTTATTGTGAAATGAATGCTTGGGAAAGAAAGGTGAGAAAAAGAATCGTTGCTGAGAACAAATATTTTTTAGCAGTTTGTCCTTTTGCTTCTAAACATGCATTTCAGGTTATTGTTTCTCCTAAAAAACATCTTTCATATTTTGAAAAAATCGATGGAGAAGAAAAACAATTCTTAGCAGAGATTTTTAGCAAAGTAATGAAAGCGCTTTACAGGGGTTTAGCAGACCCTTCTTACAATTTCTATCTGCATACTGCTCCTTGTGATGGAAAAGATTATTCATATTACCACTGGCACTGGACAGTGCTTCCTAAAACCGCTATTCCTGCTGGTTTTGAACTTGGCACCAGAATGGAGATTTCAATTATTGAGCCTGAAAAAGCAGCTCAGTATTTAAGAGCTCAGTTTAAGAAAAAATAATATGAAAAAATTAGTTGTTGCAAATTGGAAATGTAATCCTATAACACTAGCTTTAGCTAAAAAACTTTTTAATTCAGTGAAAAAAGGATTAAAAAATATTAAAAAAACTACAGTAGTATTTTGTCCCCCCTTTGTTTATTTGGAGGAATTATCAAAGCTTAAAAAAGAATTAAAGCTTGGAGCTCAAAACTGTTGTTGGCAGGAAAAAGGCGCTTTTACTGGAGAAGTCTCACCAAAAATGCTCAAAGATTTAGGTTGTGAATATGTTATTTTAGGCCATTCTGAAAGAAGAAAATATGGCTGTGAATCAAACAGTTTAATAAACAAAAGAATTAAATCAGCCATCAAGCAAGGATTAAAACCAATTTTATGCATTGATAGTATTTCCCAAATCAAGCCTTGCTTGAAAGGGGTTTCAAAACAAAATGTGATAATAGCTTATGAGCCTGTTTGGGCAATTGGCACTGGCAAAACACCAAGCTTTAAGCAGGCTATGGCGTTTAATAATAAGGTTAAAAAGGCTTTAGATTCCAAAACAATTATTTTATATGGGGGCAGTGTCAGCGCCAAAAATGTTAAAGGCTTTATTAACCAATCAGGGTTTGATGGAGTGCTTTTAGGAGGGGCATCTTTGCAAGTAAAAGAGTTTGCGAGCATAGTTCAAGCTGTTGAGAATATTTGATTTTTCTTATATATTTCTGCTATAATGCGCAATATTTCAAAGTTCTGACAAACTTATTCAAAATATGATTTTAAAAGGGTAAAAACCCCTTTTTTAAGCACTAAAACAGTTTATGAGTAATATACTTAACGGTCATTTTCATAATCCAAGCATTGGAAATTTAGAATTTAATCAAGTGATTGATGAGATTTTTAATTATATAGATAAAAAGCCAGAATGTTTTTATGATATTATTGTTGGTTGCGACTCTTCTTCTCAAGAACATCCTCAATTTCCAGTTGCAATTGTTGTTTTAAGAGTTGGAGAAGGGGGAAGAATATTTTTGAAAAAAATTAGATATGGTGACAGAAAGTTTTATTCTTTAAAAGAAAGGATTTTAGAAGAAGTTTTAATATCTTGTGAACTCTCTTTGGAACTTAAAGATGCGCTTAATGCGAAAATTCAAGAACTTAAAAAAGATTATAATTACCAATTCCGATATATCCATGCTGATATTGGAGAAAATGGCGATACTAAAAACATGATTAAAGAGGTTGTTGGACTTATTAAAGGCAATGGTTTTGAAGCAAAAATTAAGCCTGAAGCTTATGCGGCTTCAACAGTAGCAGACAGATATACTTAAACATGACCTCAAAAGAAATTAGAGAGAAATATTTGGAATTCTTTAAGTCAAAGGGACATGTCATTATTCCAAGTGCTTCTTTAATTCCAGAAGATTCTACAACTCTTTTTATTGGTTCTGGAATGCAGCCACTTGTTCCGTATTTGCTGGGGAAGAAACATCCTAAAGGAACAAAACTAACAAATTCTCAGAAATGTTTTCGTGCAGAAGACATTGAAGAAGTAGGTGATAATCGTCATACTACTTTTTTTGAAATGCTTGGAAATTGGTCTTTGGGTGATTATTTTAAAAAAGAACAGTTAAGCTGGTACTTTGAGTTTTTAATAAAAGAATTAAAGATTAATCCAGAAAAACTTTATGTTACAGTTTTTCGGGGCAATAAAGATATTGGGATTGATAAAGATTCTGAGTCTGTAGAAATATGGAAAAAGTTATTTAAACAAGTTGATATAGAGGCAGAAGATGTTGATTTCGCTGAAAAAAATGGAATAAAAGATGGTAGGATTTTTTATTATGATGAAACAAAAAACTGGTGGTCTCGTTCTGGTATGCCTAAAAATATGCCAGTAGGCGAGTTAGGTGGGCCTGACAGCGAGGTTTTCTATGATTTAGGTGTTGAACTAAAAAGGCATGAAAATTCTGAGTATAAAGGCAAGGTTTGCCATATCAATTGTGACTGTGGAAGATTCATTGAAATTGGAAATAGTGTTTTTATGGAATATGTTAAAACTGAAAAAGGATTTGAACAATTAGAACAAAAGAATGTTGATTTTGGTGGAGGACTAGAAAGAACAACAATAGTTGTCCAGGGAAAAGACAATGCTTTTGAAACAGATTTATTTATTGACGTTATAAATGAAATTAAAAACCTGTCCGGAGGCAAAGAGTATAGAGATAATGTAAAGTCATTTGAAGTTATTGCTGACCATATTAGAGGCACTGTTTTTTTAGCTTCTGAAGACGTTATACCTTCTAATACAGAAAGAGGTTATATTCTAAGAAGGCTAATAAGAAGAGCAATTAGGTTTGGCAAGCTGATTAGTATGCCTAAAAACTTTTTAATTCCTTTAGCTGAAAAAGTTATTGAAACTTACAAGGATGTTTATACTAAAACAAAATCTGAAGAAAAAAATATTTTAACAATTATTCAGGACGAAGAAGAGAAATTTGGAAAAACTTTAAATCAGGGGTTAAAACAATTTGAAAAAGTGGCTGAAAAAGGTGATGTTTCTGGAATTGATGCCTTTCATTTATATGATACATATGGTTTTCCATTGGAGTTGACTGAAGAGCTTTCTAGAGAAAAGGGATTAAAGGTTGATAAGCCTGGCTTTAAGAAAGCTTTTGAAAAACATCAAGAAGTGTCTCGTGCTGGAGCAGAGAAAAAGTTTGGCGGCATTGGTAAAGAAGCTGGTTATGAAGCTACAAAGCTTCACACTGCTACTCACTTGCTTCATCAGGCCCTAAGAGATGTTTTAGGCGATAGTGTTAAACAAATGGGTTCTGATATTACTCATGAGCGTTTAAGGTTTGATTTTTCTTATTCTAAAAAATTAACTGAAAATGAGATTAAAGAAGTTGAGGGGTTGGTGAATAAAAAAATCAAAGAAGATTCAAAAGTTGAGAAAAAAGAAATGAACTATTCTGACGCAATTAAATCTGGCGCTTTAGCATTTTTTAAAGAAAAATATCCTGACAAAGTTACAGTTTATTCTATTGATAAGTTTTCAAAAGAAATTTGTGCAGGTCCTCATGTTAAAAAAACAGGAGAGTTAGGTAGTTTTAAAATTATTAAAGAAAAATCTGTTGGTGTTGGAATAAGAAGAATAAGGGCAGTTATTGAATAAGTTCGAGTCCTGCCACCGGAGTTTTAAAGCCCGAGTATTAAGTTCAGGTTTTTGATATTGACACAGCTTTCAGATATGATAATTTAGTGAACAGGAGGTCAGAACTAAAATGCCCAACAATAAAGAAACAGAGAAAGATTGTCCAGTATGTAAAGAAAGAACTAAACACAAGGAATGGCGATGGAATCTTAATGCAGAATATTGTACGAAATGTAAAGTAGTTAGGGTTCTTGATTAAGAGTAAATTAAAAACTTATTTCCAAAATTAATTATAGAGATAAATTTATCTCTTTTTTATTGAAAACAGGTCCTAACTTTGTCCAGTCTCTTTGGAGTCAATTTATTCTGTTTTTTGGCAAAGTAGTTATTTTGTAAAGAATGAAATATAATAAGGGAGAGATTAATTGTCAAGTAAATTCCTAATCATATACGTTTGTTTAATAAATTAAGCAAACAGTCGATTAAAAAAGATAAATAAAAATTTAAATATATAATAAAATATGATAGCAGGATTTTTAATTACATTTAGAGAAACTCTGGAGGCTGCTTTAGTAGTAGGGATTGTTTTAGCTTATTTGGTGAGAATAAAACAGCCTAACTATAAAAAATTTGTTTGGTGGGGAGTCTTATTCGGCATTTTAGCTTCTATAGCTGGAGCAATAATATTTACAGCATTGTTTGGGGGTCTAAGCGGAAGAACTGAAGAAATTTTTGAGGGAATTCTTATGTTTGTGGCTGCCGGACTTTTAACTACGATGATTCTCTGGATGATGAAGCAGGGCAAATATGTCGCTCAACATTTAGAAGAACAGGTATCCAGGGAAATAAGCGAGAAACATGCTCTTGGTTTAATGGCTTTGGTTTTTTTCGCGGTTTTAAGAGAAGGAATAGAAACAGTAATATTTTTAGGAGCAGCTAGTCGGTTAGAAGGAACTAGTATTTTTGGACCTTTATTAGGAGTTGGAGTGGCTTTGATAGTTAGTTGGTTATTATTCTGGGGAACCACTAAATTAAGAATTGGAATGTTCTTTAAGGTTACCAGCATCATCCTTATATTTTTTGCTGCTGGACTACTTGCTTATGGAATTCATGAGTTTCAAGAAGCAGGAATAATCCCCATAGCTATAGAGCATGTCTGGGATATAAACTGGCTTATCGATGAAAAGGGTGGTTTGGGTACTATTCTTAAAGCTCTTTTTGGCTATAATGGCAACCCTTCACTTTTAGAAGTGACAGGCTGGTCAGTATATTTGATATCAGTTTTTGGAATTTATAGGAATATTGAAAAATTTTCTCGCTCTGAAAATAAAGAGCTTAATTCGAAGCTTTAAATATTTAATTGATAATTGCCTCTCGTAGACAGGTTTTAACGTTGTTCAGCGCGAGGAGTTGAAAAATTCAAACAAGAAACTGCCTAACAGGCGATTTTTTTGGTAAAATAGAATATGCGAGAAAAGTAAATGGGATTTTTATTAATTTAAATAAAAAATATAATAAAATATTATGACTAAAAAAGGCAATTCTATTATTCGTACAATTTATTTATATATTTTCGCTTTAGTTGGGTTAGCTTTTTTAATCAGTGGAGCAGTTCGTTTTATTGATATGGGACTTAAAGCTTTTATTTTCACAAAAGCTGAAGAACAGGAAAAGTTAAACTTTCGTCAGCCAACTACGTTTTATTCAGTTGAAAAAGTTGAGGGTCTTGAGAATAACGAATCTTTAACTGAAGAAGAAAGAGCGCTTGTTAAAGAGTGGCTGGCAGATTATAAAGTGTGGAAAGAAGATTCATCAAAGGTTAATTATGTTGAAATTCAAAGACAAAGAAATGCTTCTTCAAGTCTAGCAAGTATTTTAGTCGGCCTGCCTTTATATCTTTATCATTGGGGTATCATTAAAGAAGATATAAGGAAACGGGAAAGAAGTGGTTAATTTTGAAAAAACAAAAATCGTCTAATCCTTCAGCTATATTCAGGACAATCAGGCGGTTTTTTTAATTGGCTTATCTTTTTAAAAATGAAAGTTTACAATCTGAAAGATTGAAATCTTTGCAAAAAGCAAAGATTTTTATATAATAATCTAATGTCTAAAAAAATATTTGATATCATACCTCCGGGAAAATTTAAAAAAGATAAAGAATCTCTTTCTGTTAAACAGAAGATTAGAGAGAAAATTATTGGACTTGAAAAAAAAGATAAAGAGCCTGAGATTTTAATAACCAAGAAAAAGGTTAAAAAGAAAAAATTTAAGATAGGACAGATTTTTGCACTTGTTTTTTTAATATCTCTTGTTTTTCTTGCTTTTCAAATATCAAAAGCTGAGATTACAATTTGGCCTGAAACAGAACAAATGAGTTTTGAATCAAAGGTTGTTCTTGATATCCAAGCTGATGAAGTTGATTTAACTTATAAATCAATACCAGCTCAAGTTTTTGAAAGCCAAAAAGTTCTTTATGAAGAATTCTATTCTACTGGGCAAATTCTACAAAAAGCTGAAGGAGCAATAAGGCTTTATAATGAATATTCAGCTAAATCTGAAACATGGCTTGCTGGAACAAGATTTGTATCTTCAGATGGAAAATTATTCAAATCAAAAGACAAGATAATTGTGCCTGGTGCTGAACTTAAAGATGGAAAGCTTATTGCCAGATATGTTGATGTTCCTGTAATTGCTGCTGAGGCAAGTGAAGAATATAATATTGAACCAACTCATTTTTCAATTTATGTTTTTAGAGGAACACCAAGATATACTAAGTTTTATGGTGAATCATTGCAAACAATGACAGGTGGAGGAGAATCTTTACAGGTTACAGAAAAAGACTTGGAAACAGCTGAAGAATCTTTAGTTGAAAAAGCAAAGAGTGCTTGCGAGAAAGATTTAAAGAGTAAAATTCCAGAAAACCAGATTTTTATAGAAGATATTTTAGAAACTGAAATTCTGGAAAAGTTTTCTCTGACAAAGTCAGGATATGCAGTAGAAAAGTTTGATTTTAAAGTGAAAAGCAAGTGTAAAACTATCTTGTTCGAGAAACAAGACATTAAAAATTATGTTAAACAGACTATATTATCAAAGGCTTCTGATCATGATTTATTACATGAGGAAAGTTTAACAATAGATTATACTGTTGAAACTATTGATTTTGATTTAGGTAAAGTAAGTGTTTCATTAGATATCTTTGGCGAAGTATATCAAGACCTTAATCTAAACGCTTTAAAAAAAGAACTAATAGGTAAGTCCTTGGATGGTACAAAACTGTTTTTAGAAAGCCAACCTGAAATTAGCAAGGTTGAAGTTGGATTTTGGCCTTTTTGGGTTAAAAATGTACCCAAAGAGAATGAAAAGATTAATATTGAATATAGCTTTACTAATAGTGCAATTTAAGGTATTTTAGAGTTGACCAAAGCATAAGTATTTGGTAAAGTAATCAATCATAAGTGGAAAAAAATAAAGTAAAAAAATTTGGAGGGATTGTTTTAGAAGCGCTTCCAAGCGCTAGTTTCAAGATAAGGCTGGAAGATGGCAGAGAGATTTTAGGTCATTTAGCAGGCAAGATGAGAATGTATAGAATCAGAATTCTTCCTGGAGATAAAGTGACTGTGGAAATGAGCCCTTATGACGATAAAAGAGGGAGAATTGTTTATAGAAACAGATAATGAAATAAAAAAGAAACTAAGAATCTTCTCGAATGAAAATTCGAGAATGTTTGTCATTTAAATAAATTATTAATAAAAACTAAATGAAAGTAAGATCATCAGTGAAAAAAATTTGTAAGAATTGTAAAACAGTTAAAAGAAGAGGCCGAATTTATGTTACTTGTAAAAAAAATCCAAAACATAAACAACGCCAAGGATAATTATTATGCCAAGAATTGCAGGAATAAATATACCAGAACAAAAAAGAATAGTGATTGCTTTAACCTATATTTACGGAATAGGGCTTTCTTTAAGTAAGAAGATTTTAATAGAAGCTGGTATTGGTGCTTCTGTTCAGGCAAAAGAGCTTAATTCTGATGAAATCAACCGATTAAAACAGATAATTGAAAAAGATTATAAAGTTGAGGGAGAAAAAAGAAGGGAAATAATGATTAACATTAAAAGATTAAAAGAAATTGGTTCTTGGAGAGGATTAAGGCACATCAGAGGATTGCCAGTAAGGGGTCAGAGAACAAGAACAAATACAAGAACAGTCAGAGGAAATGTTAGAAAAACAGTGGGTTCTGGAAGAAAAGTAGCTCCAACACCTAAGTAATTATTTATAAACTCATGGGCAAGAAACGAGTAATCAAAAAAACAAAAGAAGAGCTTTTAAAAGAAAGTGATAAGGTAGAAGCAGCGGTAAGAAAAGACGTTCAAATAAAAACTGCTCAAAGAATCAGAGAAGCTAGGCTTTGTGTTTTTTCATCTTACAATAATACTATTTTAACTTTGACTGAACCTTCAGGAAACGTTCTTTATTGGACATCAGCAGGAAGGATTGGGTTTAAAGGAACAAAAAAAGGCACACCTTTTGCTGCTTCAAAAGTAGCTGGAGCAATGGTTCAAGCAATAATAAAGTTTAAAATAAATAAAATAAGAGTCTTTGTAAAAGGCGTAGGTTCTGGCAGAGAATCAGCTATCAGGAGTTTAGCTGGAAGAGAATTCGAAATACTTTCTATAAAAGATATTACCCCAGTTCCTCATAATGGCTGCAGGCCCAAAAAACCAAGGAGAGTGTAATTATGAAAAGAGCAATTTGTAAAATTTGCAGACGTGCAGGAGAGAAACTTTTTTTAAAAGGGGAGCGTTGTAGTTCGCCTAAATGTTCAATGGTAAGAAGACCTTATGCTCCTGGTCAAAAAGGGAAAAGAAGAAGGAGACCGCCTAGTGAATATGCAAAAGAGCTGAGAGAAAAACAAAAACTTAAAAACTGGTATAATCTTGAAGAGAGGCAATTTAAAAAATATATTAAAGCCTTGTTAACTAAAAGGGGGAAAATAGAGGATACTCCTTTGCTGTTGATTAAGAAATTAGAGTCCCGTTTAGATAATACGATTTTTAGATTAGGCTTTGCACCTTCAAGAAAAGGGGCAAGAAGTTTAGTGTCTCACAGCTTTTTTTTAGTTAATGGAAAAACAATGAATATCCCGTCACATTTATTAAAAAAAGGAGATGTTATATCTTTAAAACCACAAAAATTAAAGAAGAATATTACAAAAGAATTCAGGCAGTTAGTTAAAAAACATAAGGTTCCAAGCTGGTTAAAATTAGATGAACAAAAACTAGAAGGAAAAATAATTGGTGAGCCAACTTTAGAAGAAGTTGTTCCTCCAGTAGATTTATTATCAATATTTGAGTTTTATTCACGTTAACCTTTGGGTTTAGAATTTGAGAACTTGAGGTTTTAGAAAAAATTAATACCTCAGATTCTTAAAAACTAGACTCTAAAAATATGATTTCACTTCCAACAAAACCAAAAATCATTAAAAAACAAAAAAATAAAGCTGTTTTTGAAATAGAAGCTCTTTATCCTGGCTATGGCGTGACAATTGGTAACTCTTTAAGAAGAGTGCTTTTGTCATCTTTAGAAGGAGCTGTAATAACACAAGTAAAATTTAAAAATGTTTCTCATGAATTTTCAACAATTGACGGCATTTTAGAAGATGTTGTAAATATCATGCTTAATTTAAAACAAATGAGATTCAAGATTTTATCAGATGAACCCCAGAAAGGAAATTTAAAAGTAAAAGGTAAAAAAGAAGTAAAAGGTTCAGATTTTAAACTTCCAAGTCAGTTGGAATTAGTTAATAAAGATTGTCATATTGCAACTTTAACTGATAGTAAAGCAAATTTGGAAATGGAAATTCAAGTAGAAAAAGGGATAGGATATATTCCAAGAGAATTAAGGAAAAAAGAAAAGCAAGAAATTGGAACAGTCTCTTTAGATGCAGTCTTTACGCCAATAAGGCAAGTTGCTTTTAGAACAGAGAATATGAGAGTTGGTAAAAGAACAGATTTTGACAGGTTATTTTTAGAAATAGAAACAGACGGATCAATTTCTCCAGAACAGGCATTTTCTCAGGCTTCAGAAGTTTTACTAAAACACTTTGATTTGTTTTCAAATACTTTTGATAAAGAAACAGTTATTGAAAAAGCTAAAGAGCCGGACAAAGGAAAAGCAGTTAAAGCTAAAAAAGCAACAAAAGAAAAAGATGAAAAAAAGAAAAAAAGGAAGAAAACTTAAAAGGAAAAGCAACCAAAGAAAAGCTCTTTTAAAGTCTTTAGCTAGAGAGCTTTTTTTAAGAGAAAAGATTAAAACAACTTTAGCAAAAGCTAAAGAGGTTTCAGTTTTTGCTCAAAAACAGATTACCAAAGGAAAGAAGTCTACCTTAAGTTCAAGAAGGCTTTTGGCTAGATATTTTTCAAAAACATTAGTTAAAAAAATAACTGAAGAAATTGCGCCAAGATATGAAAAAAGAAAAGGAGGCTATACTAGAATTATTAAACTGGGTCCAAGAAAATCAGACGGAGCTAAAATGGCGATAATAGAATTGGTTAAGTAGTTATTTTATGGAAAGAAAAATACATACAATTGATGCTAAGAACAAAGTATTAGGCAGATTAGCAACTAGGATTGCTCTGCTTTTGCGTGGAAAACATAAGCCCGATTTTTTCCCTTATAAAGACATAGGCGATATTGTAGTTATAAAGAATGTTTCAAAAATGAAAATTACTGGCAGGAAGATGGAACAAAAAAAATATTACAGACATTCAGGGTATATGGGTGGATTAAAAACTATTCCCTTAAAAAGACTTTTTAAAGAAAAACCTGATGAGGTTTTAAGGAAAGCTGTATCAGGAATGCTTCCTAAAAACAAATTAAGGTCAGAGCAGTTGAAAAGATTAAGGTTTGAAAAAACTGATTAATTAATATTATGGCAAAAACAAAAGCAAAAACTAAAAAAAAGAAAAAGACTGTTAAAAAGACTGTTAAAAAGACTGTTAAGAAATTGAAAAAAGAAAAAAAAGAAACTAAAAAAACTGCTGTTAAAAAAGAAAAAAAAGAAAAGAAGGAAAAGAAAGAAGAGAAGGAAGACATCAGGTATTACGAAGGAATCGGCAGAAGAAAAACAGCAGTAGCAAGAGTAAGAATTTTCACAAAAGGAGGAAAAGAATTCTCAGTCAATAACAAAACTTTAGAAGAATATTTTTCTACTTTAGAACTTCAAAAAACAGCAGCATCTTCTCTTGAAACAATGAAGTGTCTTGAAAAGTTTAAAGTTTCAGTAATTGTCAGAGGTGGGGGATTAAGCGCTCAAGCAGAGGCAGTTCGTCATGGAGCAGCCCGCGCTTTAATTCTTTTTAATCCTGACTTTAGAAAAAGGCTTAAAAAAGCCGGCTTTTTGAAAAGAGACTCACGCATGAGAGAAAGGAAAAAGCCTGGTTTAAAACGTGCTAGAAGAGCACCACAGTGGAAGAAGAGATAGCATTGGTTTGTTAGACTTATAAAAAAGCTCAAGGTAATCTTGAGCTTTTTGTTTAGAAAATATGAAATTATAAAGTAAATTTCTCAGAAACAAATAGATTTCCTCTATCTAAAAGATAGAGTTTATCTGTTTGATGATCTAAAAATAGTTCTGGGTTTTGAACTGTTGCTATCTCGTAGATATTGATTTTATCGCGATTGTCAATTTCAGTAATTTTTAAAGAATTGCCAATATCAATAATTAAATAATCTGAATTAAGCCAAAAAACATTTTTTATTGATTCTGATAATCTCATTAAAAACATGTCTTCTGCCTTATTAAATCTTGGCTGAATGGTTTGAGCTTTTAAAAAGAAAATCCTGATCTCTGAATCAGAAGAATAGACCATTTTTGTAAGATTGGGTGAAACTTTTAATGATATTATATTTTCAGAGAATTTCTCAAATTCTTTATTTTCTTGATTTAAAAGATAAATAGCTTGGTTTTGTTGTAAGAAAATGAATTCATCGAAAACATATAATTTATATAGGGTTTCTTTTTTTACTTCAAAAGGCTTTTCTGTGAGCTGTTCTTTTGATGACAGTGATTTATTGGTTTTATAAAGATGCCCTGAATCATCAATATAATAAATCTGATTATCGTTTTCTTGATAAACTAAAACATCTTCTATTATTGGCTGGGGCGACTTTACTTGCCTTAAGACAGAAGGGATCTTGTCAATTTGAAGTTCAAAATAAATTATTTGTTCATTTTTAGCAATTTCAAGTAAAAGTGTATTGTTGTCTTTAAATCCTAATTGTTCTAACCCGGCACCAGTTTCGTAAATATCAGTTTCCTTTAAAAGATGGGTTTTTATATTTTTTTCAAAATTATAAAGTTTAAGGCTCCAAAAATCTTTATCTTTTTCTTTTATAATTGCTCTTTTTTTATCTTTTGAAAACCATATATTATTAACATTAGTTGCTAAAAGTTTAAAGCCAGGGTCTTCTGGAATAAGAACTATGCTTCTTATTTCAACAACTTGTTTTTCTTTTATTTCTAAATTCTTTTCCCAAGTACGGTAATCATTTTTCTGAATTTTAACATTATATTTTTTAGGCAGAAGATTTTCAATTAAAGCAGAGCTAAAGAAAAAATCTGTGGTTTGGAAAAACTTTCCATCTAAATAAATATCTGCTTGCTTGGGTTGGATTGTTTTAATGAAAAATCCTCCTGTTTGGGTCAGTTTTTTGTTTTCAAAATCAAACCTATATCCTTGGACATAAAGGGTTAAAATAGGCGCAAATGTCATAAAAATCAAGAAAAAAGCAAAAGATAAAAGTTTTCTGGTCTTTTTTTCCATTTTTAGTATTATATTTTACTCTGATATAAAAGCAAGTTTGCAAAATTTATAGCTTTAACTTATACTAAAATTGAAACTTAAGCTTTTTAAATATGAAAATTGGTATTGATTTAGGAACATGTAATTCAGTTGTTTTTCTTCCTAATAAGGGAGTAGTCTTGCAAGAGCCATCAGTTGTGGCAGTTGCTTTAGCTGAGAATGAAATCATGGCAATTGGCAGGCGTGCCAAAGAAATGATGGGCAGAACTCCTGATAACATTAGGATATACAGGCCTTTAAAAGACGGGGTCATAGCTGATTTTAGGGTTACTCAAGCAATGCTCAGATATTTTATTGATAAAGCAACAGGTAGTTTTAGGTTTTTTAAACCAGAGCTTATGATTGGGGTGCCTGCAGGCATTACTTCAACTGAGAAAAGAGCAGTGATTGAAGCAGGGCTTAATGCAGGAGCAAAAGAGGTTTATTTAGCGAAAGAGCCTATTTTAGCAGCAATTGGAGCTGGTATTCCTATTAACAGTTGTTCTGGGAATATGGTTGTTGATATTGGCGGAGGCACCAGTGAGGCAGCTGTTATTTCTTTGGGAGGTGTAGTGAATTTTACATCAGTGAGAGTTGCTGGTAATAAAATGGATATGGCTATTTCAGATTTTATAAAGAAAAAATATAATTTAGCTATTGGCGAGCAGACTGCAGAAGCAATAAAAATGCAAATTGGAACAGCTCTTTATGATAAAGAAAAAGAAGAAAAAACAATGGAAATTAGGGGGAGGGATATAGTTGCAGGATTGCCTAAAAACATTATTATTTCTTCAAATGATGTTCATGAAGCAATGTCTGATATTCTAATAGAGATTGTTCAGGTGATTAAAACAGTGCTTCGTGATACTCCTCCAGAACTTTCAGCTGATATAATAAATAAAGGCATGATTTTAACAGGAGGAGGAGCGCTTTTAAGAAATCTTCCTCAGTTAATCGAAAAATCAGTTGGCGTACCTGCTGTTTCTGCTGAAGAGCCTTTGCTTTGTGTGGCAAAAGGTACGAGCTCAATGCTTGCAAATTTAGATATGTATAAAAAAAGCATAATGGCTAAAAAATAATTGGTTTATGATTATTGGTCATAAAAAACAACAAGAATTTTTAAAGAAAATAATTGAAAGTACAGAGATTCCTCATGCACTTCTTTTTGCTGGCAGTGAAAAATTGGGAAAAAAGAAAATAGCTTTTGAATTTGTTTCTTCAATTTTTAAAGATGATATTCTGAATCACCCAGACTTTACTTTTATTAGTCCAGAAACAAAGCAAATTCAAATTAAACAAATCAGAGATGTTTGTTGGAGATTATCTTTAAAGCCAGTTAAAGCCCCAGTTTCAGCTGTTATTATTGACCAAGCTCATTTAATGACAAGAGAGGCTCAGAATTGTTTTTTGAAAACTTTAGAAGAACCAAAAAGCAGATCTTTGTTAATTTTAATTACAGAACATTTAAGATTTCTTTTGCCAACAATTATTTCAAGATGCCAAACAGTTAAATTTTACCAAGTTGAAAGTCAAGAAATTAAAAAATATTTGAAGACAAAAAAAATTCAAGAAAAGCGAGCTGAAGATTTAGTCTCTATTTCTTTAGGAAGACCAGGCATGGCAATTGAATATTTAGACAATCTAGAAGTGTTTGAAAAAAGAGAAAAAATAATTAAAAGACTGACAAAAATTATTAAATCACCAATAGCTGTTCGTTTTAACTATGCAAAAGAACTTGCAGAGAACGGTGATTTTAAAGAAACATTGTCTGTCTGGCTTTCTTATTTCAGAAAAAGCTTACTGTCTTGTTCTGACAGATTCTCAATGACAAAAATTAAAAATACCCTTAATTTTATTGAAAAAACAATGTTTTTTTTATCAACAACAAATATTAATCCAAGATTGGCATTAGAGGTGTTAATGATGGAGATTTAATTTATGCCAGAAGAAAAAGTTTCATACAAAGATATTATTGATAATATAAAGCCAGAGCTTGATAAAGCAATTGCTTTTTTAGAAAAAGAACTGCAGAAGATAAGAACTGAGAGGGCTAGTCCTTCTTTAGTGGAAAATATTGAAGTTGATTGTTTTGATCAGAAATTTCCCTTAAAACAACTTGCAACTATCAGTATTCCTCAATCAAGAGAAATTGTGATTCAGCCTTGGGATAAAACATATATAGAGGGCATTGTTAGTGCTTTGGAAAAAAACAGCAGTATTGGCGCAGCTCCAGTTGTTGATAAAGACATAATCAGGATTCGTTTGCCGTCGATGAGTGAAGAATTTAGAAAAGATTTAACCCGTTTTGTTTCTGAAAAACAAGAGATTGTCAGAAAAACGATAAGAAGGTGGAGAGATGAAGCTTGGGGTGAAATTCAAGAATCAGAAAGAGATGGTAAAATTAGTGAAGATGATAAGTTCAAAGGAAAAGATGAGCTTCAAGATTTAGTAGATGAATATAATGAGAAAGTTGAAAAATTAGTAGAAAAAAAGAAAAAAGAAATAGAAAATTAAAATGCTGTTAACTATTATCATTGCTTTTTTTAGTCTTATTGGTTTAATGGTTCTTCATGAATTCGGGCATTTTATAGTGGCTAAAAAGTTTGGTGTTAAAGTAGAGGAGTTTGGAATAGGATATCCTCCGAGAATATTTGCAAAAAAAATAGGGGAGACTGTTTACTCTTTAAATCTTATACCGTTCGGCGCTTTTGTAAGATTGCCTGGAGAAATAGAGAAAACAAGTGAGCCAAATAGTTTTTCAAACCAGCCAATTAAAAAAAGAGCTTTAATAATACTGGGCGGGGTTTTAGCTTTTTGGATTATTGCAGCAGTTATTTTTAGTATTGTTTTTAATTTAGGTGCTCCTGTGGCAGTTAGTGATAGTGAAAATAATAATTTAATAAATCCTAAGGTTCAAATTGTTGGGGTGGCAAAAGATTCGCCAGCTGATATCGCAGGATTAGAAGTTGGTGACACAATAAAAGAACTGTCTTTTTCAACTGATGTTTTGGCTCCAGGAAAAACAAAACAAGTTCAGGATTTTACAACCGTGTATTCAGGAAAAGAAATTAAATTAAAGATTGAAAGAGGAAAAGAATTCTTTGAAACAACTCTTACTCCCAGAGTGTCTCCGCCCCAAGGAGAAGGCGCTATGGGAATAGCTTTGGCTAGAGTAGGAATTGTTAAGTATCCTTGGTATTTAGCTCCCTGGCAAGGCATTGTTGCCACTTCAAACCTGACAATAGGGATTGTCAATGGCTATTTTAATGCTATTAAAAATGTTTTTACTGGTCAGCCTTCAGGGGTTCAAATGACGGGACCTATTGGGGTATTTCATATGTTAAGCCAAGCCCAGGAAATGGGGATTAATTATTACTTGAACTTTTTAGCCATGATTTCAATTTACTTAGCTGTTTTTAACCTAATGCCAATCCCAGCCGTTGATGGTGGGAAGCTGGTGTTTTTAGCTATTGAAGCAGTAAGGAAAAAGCCTGTTCCCGAAAAGATAGAAGCAAATATTACAGCAGCGTTTTTTATGCTGCTGATAATTTTAATGATTTTTGTGACAATCAATGATATATCGCGGATATTTTAAAATTTATGAAACAAAAATTTGAGAAAAGAGAAATAACTAAAAAGTCAGAAGATTTTTCAAAGTGGTATATTGATGTAATTTTGAAATCAAAAATGGCTGATTATTCTCCAGTAAAGGGTTGTCAGGTAATAAGGCCTTATGGTTTTGCTATTTGGGAAGGCATCCAACAAGCTCTTGATAAAGAAATGAAAAAAGCTGGAATCAAAAATGCTTATTTTCCCATCTTTATCCCAGAAAAGTTTTTAAAAAAAGAAAAAGAACATGTTAAAGGCTTTTCGCCAGAATTGGCAGTGGTTACTATTGGTGGAGGAAAAAAATTAAAAGAAAAACTTATTGTTCGTCCTACTTCTGAAACAATTATCTATGATATGTATTCAAAGTGGGTAAAATCATGGAGAGATCTGCCAATTTTAATAAATCAATGGTGCAATGTTGTAAGATGGGAAAAAAGAACAAGATTATTTTTAAGAACAACTGAGTTTCTTTGGCAAGAAGGTCATACAGTTCATAGAGCTCACAAACAAGCTTTTGAGGAAGTAATGAGAGCACTTAAAATGTATAATAAGATTTACCGTGAATTTTTTGCTATTGATGGTTTATCTGGGAAAAAATCAGAATTTGATAAATTTCCAGGAGCAGAGGAAACCTATGCCTATGAAATGTTAATGCCTGATGGTAAAGCCCTTCAAGGTTGCACTTCTCATGACTTGGGCCAAAATTTTGCGAAAGCATTTAATATTAAATTTTTAGACAAAGATAGCAAAGAAAAAACAGCCTGGCAGACTTCTTGGGGTCTTTCCACAAGAAGCATTGGTGCTTTAATTATGGCTCATGGCGATGATTTAGGATTAGTACTTCCTCCTAAATTAGCGCCAATTCAAATAATAGTTCTTCCTGTTCTAACGGGGAAAAAACAAGATGAGGTTCTAATCAGAACAGCAGATGATATTAGAAAAAAGTTAAGTGATTTAAAAGTTGAAGTTGATAAAAGAAAGGAATACTCTCTAGGTTGGAAATTTAACGAATGGGAGCTTAAAGGCGTGCCATTAAGAATAGAAATTGGCAAAGATGAAATAAAAAAGAAAAAATTAACTCTAGTGAGAAGGGATAATCAACAAAAATATCAAGTTGCATTTGTCAGTGCAGAAAAAGAGATAAAAAAGATTTTAGATTCTATTCAAAGAAATTTGTTTACAAAAAGTACAAAACATTTAAAAGAAAATACGAGACAGGCTTTAAATTACAAAGAATTTAAAGATACGATGAAATCTAGTAAAGGTTTTATTAGGGCGTTCTGGTGTGAAAATCAAAAATGTGAAAAAAAGATAAAAAAAGAAACAAAAGCCAGCACAAGGCTTTTGGAGATAGATGCTAAAGAACAAAAGGGCAAATGCGTTCATTGCTTGAGTCCTGCTAAAAGAAAGTGGATTTTCGCCCAAGCTTATTAAGTTTATTAAATATGAATCATATAATTAAGAAATTTTTTCAACAATTTTCAGAAGATATTGCTATTGACCTTGGTACTGCTAATAGTGTTGTTTATGTTGATGGCAGAGGAATTGTAATTCAAGAACCTTCTGTTGTGGCTATTAATAATAAAACAGGCCAGATTTTAGCAATAGGGTTTGAAGCTAAGAAAATGGTGGGAAGAACACCTTCTCATATTGTTGCAACAAGACCATTGAGAGCAGGAGTGGTTTCTGATTTTGAGGTTACAGAGCAGATGCTTCAATACTTTATTGAAAAATCTCGTGAAAAAAAATTCATCAGGCCAAGAGTTATTGTCGGTATTCCTGCTGGGGTTACTGAAGTTGAAAAAAAAGCTGTTATTGATGCTACAAAATCAGCTGGAGCAAGAGAAGTGTTTTTAATAGAAGAAGCAATGGCAAGTTCTATTGGTGCAAGACTGCCAGTGCAGGAAGCAGGAGGTAATTTTCTTGTTGATATTGGAGGCGGAACAACTGAAGTGGCAGTTATTTCATTGGGTGGCATTGTTCTATCAAAAAGTTTAAGAGTGGCAGGAGACAGGCTTAATGAAGATATAATCCGTTTTGCTCAGGAAGAATACAAGTTATTAATAGGTGAAAGGACTGCTGAAACTATTAAAATTGCAATAGGCACAGCTTATCCTACGAAAGAGAAAAAAGAAATGCCTATGAGGGGGAGAAATATTGTTACAGGTCTGCCTGAAGAGATTATTGTTTCAAACAAAGACATTAAAAGAGCAATGGAAAAGTCAGTAAATATTATTGTTGATGAAATTAAAACAGCAATTGAAGAAACTCCTCCAGAGTTATTAGCTGACATAATGACAGATGGTATTTATATGGCAGGAGGAGGTTCTCTCCTTCACGGTTTTGATACTTTAATCCAAAAGGAAACTAAGATTCTTACAAAGATAATTGAGGATCCAATGACAGCAGTAGTTCGTGGTGCTGGTATGGTTTTGGAAAATTTAAATGAATTAGAAGAAGTTTTAGTAGAAACAAGCGTGCTTGAACCTCTACGCTAAATTTTAAATCCATGATTTCAAAAGATGAGATAAAACATATTGCTAAATTAGCTCGTTTAGAATTAGATAAAAAAGAGCTTCAGAAAATGGGAAGAGAGCTTTCCTTGATTTTAGATTATATGGAAAAACTGAAACAAGTTGATATTTCAAAAGTGGATTTAAAAAAAAGCTTATATGAAAGCAAGGGTGTTACAAGAGAAGACAAGGAAATTTCTACTTCTCTTGAGGACAGGTTAAGAATAATGGATTTAGTTCCTGAAAAAAAAGATAATTATTTAAAAACAAGAAAGATTCTTTAAATGGATTTAACAAGTCTTACAATTAAACAGGCTCATCAGGGTTTAATAAATAAAGAATTTTCTGCTTTGGAACTTGCCAAAGCTTATTTGAATGAAATTGAAAGACAGGACAAAGAAATTTCTGCCTTTTTGACAGTTTGTGAAAAATCAGCTTTTTCGCAGGCTCAGAAAGTAGATGAAAAAATAGCTAAGGGAGCCAGCGTAGATGTTCTAGCTGGCATTCCTATGGCAGTTAAAGATATAATTGTGGTTAAAGATGTTAAAGCCACTGCAGGTTCTAAGATTTTAGAAAACTATATAGCTCCTTATGATGCCACTTGCATTAAAAAGTTAAAAGAAAAAGGAGTGGTCATTTTAGGTAAAACTAATATGGATGAATTTGCCATGGGTTCTTCTACTGAGCGTTCTGCTTTTTTTCCTACTAAGAATCCTCATGATTTGACTAGAGTGCCAGGCGGTTCTTCTGGAGGGTCAGCAGCTGCAGTAGCTGCTAATATGTCTGGTTATGCTTTGGGCACAGACACTTGTGGCTCTATTCGTCAGCCTGCAGGCTTTTGCGGGGTAGTGGGATTTAAACCTACTTATGGAGCAGTGTCTCGTTATGGTTTGATTGCCATGGCTTCTTCTTTAGATCACATCGGGCCTTTTACTAAAACAGTTCAAGACTGCAGAATTGTTTTTAATGCAATTAAAGGAGAAGATGATCTGGATTCAACCAGCATAGAATTGCCTGAAAATGATTTTTCTGATTTTAAAATAAAAGGAATGAAAATTGGCATTCCTAAAGAATATTTTAGCGAAGGGATTGATGAAGGGGTAGAAAAAATTGTCAAAAATGCTATAAAAAAGTATGAGGACTTAGGAGCAAAAATTGAAGAGATAAGTCTTCCTCATTGCACTGACCATGCTTTAGCCACTTATTATATTATTATGCCCTGTGAAGTGTCTGCTAATCTTGCCAGATATGATGGAATAAAATATGGTCATTTTACAAAAGAGGCTAAAGATTTATTTGATTTTTATTTAAAAACCAGGGGAGAAGGATTTGGTGATGAAGTAAGAAGAAGGATTATGTTAGGCACTTATGCATTATCAGCAGGTTATTACGAAGCATATTATTTAAGGGCTCAAAAAATTAGAACTTTAATTAAACAGGATTTTGAAAGAGCATTTAAAAAAGTTGATGTTTTAATGGCTCCAGTAGCGCCAACCCCAGCTTTTAAATTAGGAGAAAAAATGATGGACCCTCTTTCAATGTATCTTACTGATATTTATATGGCAGCAGTCAGTTTGGCAGGATTGCCAGGGATTTCTGTGCCTTGCGGTAAGGTTGATAATCTGCCAGTGGGACTTCAGATTATTGGAAAATATTTTGAAGATAATAAAATTATTAAAATAGCTGAGTTTTTAGAATCATGACTTTAGAAACAATTATCCAGTTCATTTTAGATCCAACTTTTTTTGGTAGTTTTTTAATATTAAAACTAGTTTTTATCATTTTTAGTTTACTTTTAACAGGATTTATTATTTTTGCTTTAATTAAAACTGATTGGATTCATCAATTAATGATTTGGGATTGGATGGAATTTCTAACTTACAGGCATCACGGTTTAGCAACTATTAATAAAAGATGGAAAAAAATTAAGGAAAAATCACGCACCAATGAAGCTGAAGCACGATTAGCTGTTATTGAAGCAGATACTTTGTTAGAAGATACATTAAAAAGAATGGGTTTTAGAGGACAGGTTTTAAAAGAAAGGCTTAATATTTTAACTGTTGATATTCTAGAAAACGTAGAACAAGTCAAAAGAGCCAATGAAATTCGTCAAAAACTTGTTGATGATCCTAATTATCACTTGGATTTAGATTCAGCCTATAAGGTTTTAGATGTGTACGAAAAAGCTTTGGAAAATTTACAGGTTCTTTAATTGACTTAGAAAATGAAAAAAGATAGAATATTACTATTATATCGCGGTGTAGAGGAGTAGTACCTCGCCAGTCCCATAAGCTGGAGACCCTGGTGCAATTCCAGGCACCGCAACAAGTTTTAATAGTTGCCGGTGTAGCTCAATGGTTAGAGCGGGAACATCATAAGTTCAAGGTTACGGGTTCGACTCCTGTCACCGGCACAAAAACCACTATTTGTGATTTTTGAATAAGGGGACGTAGCTCAATTGGTTAGAGCTCTGGATTGTCGATCCAGAGATTGCGGGTTCGAGTCCCGTCGTCCCCGCAAAATTGGATAGAATTGTATGTAATTGTATATCAACGAAATCGCTCTTTGAGCGGTTTTTTGGTAGAACAAAGCTATGAAAGAAAAAATTAAGAAAATTTTTAACACAATCTTTTTTTTAATAAACACCGTTTTGTTCATTAGTTGAGAAGTGATATAATGCAAATAGAAAATTAACATTTATAAACAGCCTAACCCTTTTAAGGTGAAATAATTAAGAGGTATGGCATTATAAATAACCCATCCCTGATACTAAACTCCTCGTCAGAGTGCTCAGGGATGGGTCTATAGCTGAAAGGTTATAGGGTAGTCGAGAGGCTATCACTGGCGAGGAGCTTTGTGTTCTTAGTCAGTAGACATAGAAATTAAAACCTATCCCTGCTATGTTAAATCAAAAGAAGCTTTGGAAAGTCAAACTTTCTGTTCTTTCTCTAATTTTGCTATTCTTAATAGCTTTACCTGTTCAGGCTGTTCTTTACAATAAAAACGGTTTTCTCCTTCATGGAAGTTCAAAAGAGGGTTGGATATTTCTTACTCCAAAAGTAGATTATTTTGCTATGTGGCTAGGTGAGGATTTGGGGGCTATTTGGATAAACAAAGAAACCAGGCTAAGTACTTGCTTAACGATTAGAGGTGGGCAAGAAGATGAATGTACTTTAAGGGAGTTTAGTATTTTATTGGCTAACTTCCCTTATGAGCTAATTGAGGATTTGAAGAAAAATCAAAAAAACTAAAATTTGAAGGACTGAAAAGAGAAAGATTTTACTGATTCTAAGACCGAAAGTCTAGACCAGTACTCAGTTCTAACTATGTCCAACCATCCCCGCATTGTATAAAATTGGGCGTAATTGTATATTAAAAAAACCGCCAGAAAAGCGGTTTTTTTATTCACAGCTGGGCTTGATTTCAAGCTATTTTTAAGCTAAAATTAAGGTAGAGAATATGGCTAAAACAGAGCTTAAGACCATTCAAAAAAGGGCTGAAAAAGAGATTAAAAACAGTAAAAATCTCAAGGATTTAGATGGTGTTTATAAGAAATATTTGGACAAGCAAGGTGAGTTGTCTCAGATTTTGCGTTCTTTGAAAAAGATGTCAAAGGTTAAAAGAATGAAATTGGGAAAAGAAGCAAATGAATTAAAGGTTTATTTGAAAAAAACTATTGAGCAAAAGAATAAAAAATTAAAACAAAAAGTCAGAAAACAAGTTTATGAAAAAGAGTGGATTGATATTACTATTCCAGCAAAAAAACCTACTTTGGGACATCTTCATCCATTAACTCAAGTGAAGCGAGAAATGGAAAACATTTTTGAGCTAATGGGATTTTCAATAATTGAAGGGCCTGAAGTAGAGACTGAGTGGTATAATTTTGACGCTTTAAATGTTCCTAAAGACCATCCAGTCAGGGATTTGTGGGATACATTTTATTTGAAAAATGGAATGCTTTTAAGAACTCATACTTCGCCAGTTCAAATAAGGTATATGGAAAAGAATAATCCTCCTTTTAGAATTATTGTGCCAGGAAGAATTTTCCGGCATGAAGCTACTGACGCTAATCATGAGTTTAATTTTTATCACCTTGAAGGCTTAATGATTGATAAACAAATTTCAGCTGCTAATTTTAAAGCAGTTATTGAAGAATTTTACAGGAGATTTTTTAAAAAACCAGTTAAAATCCGCATGAGGCCCAGTTATTTTCCTTTCACTGAGCCATCTTTTGAAATTGATATGACCTGCACTGTTTGTTTAAGCAAAGGATGTTCAGCTTGCGGAAAAACTGGCTGGCAGGAAATGATGGGCGCTGGAATGGCGCATCCCAACGTCTTAAAGAATTCAGGGTTAAATCCTAAAAATTGGCAAGGTTTTGCTTTTGGAATGGGAGTAGAGAGATTGGTAATGATGAAATATAAAATCAATGATATCAGGTTTTTGTATAAAAACGATTTAAGATTTTTAAAACAGTTTTAGCATTTATGGTTTTTTCATACAACATACTTCAATCATTTTTTAAAAAGAAGCTGCCTAAAGCAGAAAAATTGGCAGAGATTTTAAATCTCCACTTCTTTGAAGTTGAGGAAGTAGAAAAACAGGGGAATGATTTTGCGATTGATATTGACGTATTGCCTAATAGGGGATCTGACTGCTTTTCTCATTCGGGAATAGCAAGAGAGATTTCAGCTCTTTTGAACTTTCAACTAAAAGAGCCTGAAGTTAAAATTCAAGAAACAGACAACAATACTTCTGATTTTATAAAACTTCAAGTTAGCAGTAAAAAAGATTGTGACAGATATACTGTAAAAGTGATTAATGATGTAAAGGTTGGCTCTTCGCCCGGTTGGATTAAAGAGAGGTTAAAGGTTTTAGGACTGAAATCAATTAATAACATAGTTGATATTGTAAACTATGTAATGCTTGAAACTGGCCAGCCTTTACATGCTTTTGATTTAGAGAAAATTACAGATAGAAAAATAATTGTCAGGCGTGCTCAAAAAAGAGAAAGAATCACAACCTTAGATAATGAAAGATATGCTTTAGACGAAAATATTTTAGTAATTGCTGATAATAGAAGGCCAATAGCTATTGCAGGAATTAAAGGGGGGAAAAAAACAGAGATAGATAGAAAAACAAAAAATATTGTTTTAGAATCAGCTAATTTCAATGCTAAAACAGTGCGCAAGGGTTCCAAGACAATAGACTTAAAGACTGATGCCTCCTGGCGCTTTGAGCATGGTATTGATCTAAATCTAACAGAAATTGCAATTAACAGGGCTGCTTATTTAATTCAAGAAATAGCTAAAGGAAAGGTCTGCAAAGGGTTAGTCGATTTTTATCCTAAAAAACCAGTAGCAGGCAAAATTAAATTAGACCTGGACTACATTCAGAGTTTGTTGGGAGTAAAAATTCCTGTCTCAAGAATAAAAAATATTTTGAAAAAATTAGGATTTAATATTCTGAAAAGCTCGGATTCACAATTTTTAATTGGCGTGCCTACGTTCAGATTAGATATATCAATTCCTGAAGATATAATTGAAGAGGTTGGCAGGATTTATGGCTATGAAAACATTAAGCCATCTTTTCCTATAGGAGCTTTAATTCCTCCTAAAATAAATTTTAATGTTTTTTGGAAAAATAAAATAAAAGATATTTTAAAAGAAATTGGATTTAACGAGCTATACAATTATTCTTTTGTTAGTAAAAAACAGGGAGCAATGTTTGGTTATGATGTTTCTGATATGTTAGAGCTCGAAAATCCTTTAAGTGATAACTATCAGTATTTAAGGCCAAGTTTAGTGCCTAATATATTAAAAGTTTTTAAAGAAAATCAAAAGAATTTTAAGAACATTAAGATTTTTGAGCTCGGCAATATTTTCCTTAAAAAAAGAAAAACAGAAGAAAAAAGAATGTTAACAGGAGTCATGAGCGGAGATTCCTTTTATGAAATGAAAGGAATAGTTGATGCGTTTTTAAATAAATTAGGGATAAGTGATATCTGGTATGATGAGTATGAAGCAACGCCAGAAGATTCTAAAAAATCTATCTGGCACCCTAAAAAAGTTGCCGAAATTAAAGTTGGGCAAGACGAAATTGGATTTTTAGGTGAGATTTCCTCAAGCATTCTTGAAGAATTAAAGATTGAATCAAAGGTAGTGGTATTTGATTTTGATTTTGAAAAATTAAGAAAATTAGCTTCAGAAGAGGCTGAATTCGTTCCAATTTCTCCTTATCCATCTGCAGTCAGAGATATTGCAGTATTGGTTCCAAGGGGGGTTTTAGTTGAAAAAGTTTTAAATAAAATTAATGTGATAGGCGGCAATTTAATTAAAGATATTGATTTATTTGATATTTATGAAGGAGAAGAAATGCCAGAGGGCAAAAAGAATTTAGCTTTTCATATTATTTATCAGGCACAGGATAAAACCCTGTCTTCAAAAGAAATAGATGAAATTCAAACCCAAATTATTAAAAGTTTAGACAAAGACCCGGACTGGGAAGTGAGAAAATAATAACTAATTACTAATAAACACGAATAAAAATTCGTTATATTTATTTTTAATTTAAAAATGAAAAAAACAAAGAAAGTAAAAGTTGTAAAAGCAAAAAAAACAACTAGACCAAAGCCTAAGTCATCCTATACTGCTAAGGACATTTTTGTATTAAAAGGACTGGATCCTGTTAGAAAAAGACCAGCAATGTATATTGGTTCAACTGGCACAGAAGGACTGCATCATTTAGTTAAAGAAATTGTTGGAAACAGTATTGATGAAGCAATAATGGGATATTGTGATGAAATTAAAATTTGGCTTTTGCCTAATAATAGAGTTAGGGTTGAGGATAATGGCAGGGGAATCCCAGTTGATAAGCATGCTGAAACTAAAAAATCAGCACTTGAAACCATAATGACAACACTTCACGCTGGTGGAAAGTTTGGAGGAAAAGCTTATGTTACTAGTGGCGGTCTTCATGGCGTTGGTATTTCTGTTGTTTGCGCTCTGTCAGAGTACATGAAAGTAGAGGTATGCCGTGGCGGTTATAGATATGCTCAGGAATATGCAAAAGGAAAGAAAAAAACAGCTGTTAAGAAAATTGGGAAATGCAGAGCCAATGGGACGATCGTTACATTTGAACCTGATATAAGTATTTTTAAAGAAATTAATTTTAATGAAAAAAAGATACTTACTTATCTTCGGCAGCAGGCATATTTAACAAAAGGCGTAAAAATTAGTTTTTTTGACCAAAGAATCAAGCCCCATAAATCCTATTCTTTTTATTTTGAAGGAGGAATAATTTCTTATGTTAAATATTTAACCAAAAGTTCAGCATTAATTAATAAGGATATTTTTTACTGTTCAGGAGAAAAAAACGGAATTATAGTTGAAGTAGCCTTTGGTTATTCTGATGATCTTGAATGCGTTGAGGAGAGTTTCGCAAACAATGTTCATACTCAAGATGGTGGGTTTCATTTAACTGGTTTTAGATCTGCTCTGACAAGAACCTTTAATGATTATGCAAAAAAGAACGGGTTTTTAAAAGATAATGATGATAACTTTTCTGGAGAAGATATAAGAGAGGGGTTAACAGCAGTAATATCAGTAAAAGTTAGAGAGCCTCAATTTGAAGGCCAGACCAAAGCAAAGTTAGGCAATTCTGAAGCCAAGCCAATAGCTGAAGCTGTTGTTAGTTATGCTTTAACTGATTATTTAGAAAGAAATCCTAATGATGCCAGGGTTATTATTCAGAAATTTACTTTAGCTCAAAAGGCACGAAAAGCTGCTAAAGCTGCCAAAGACACTATTTTAAGAAAAAAGATTTTAGATGGTTTGTCTTTACCTGGCAAACTAGCTGATTGTGCATCTAAAAAACCAGAAGAATCAGAGTTATTTATCGTTGAGGGCGAGAGTGCTGGAGGTTCGAGTCGTCAGGCCCGTGACCGTCATTTTCAAGCTATACTGCCTTTAAGAGGCAAGATTTTGAATGTTGAAAGGGCAAGGCTTGATAAGATTTTGAATTCAAAAGAAATTAAATCTTTAATTATTGCTTTGGGCACTGCTGTTTCGGATGATTTTAATATTGAAAAAGCAAGATATCATAGGATTATCATAATGTGTGATGCTGACAGTGATGGCAATCATATTAAAACATTACTCTTGACTTTGTTCTATAGATACTTTAAACCATTAATTGAGAGCGGATATTTATATATTGCTCAGCCTCCTTTATATAAAATTCAGAGCGGTAAGAAGTTTAAATATGCTTATACTGAAGATCAGAAAAAAAAGGTTTTAAAAGAATTTGGAAAAACTACTAATGTTTCTATTCAAAGGTATAAAGGTTTGGGTGAAATGAATGCTGGAGAACTTTGGGAAACCACAATGAATCCAGAAAACAGGATTCTTCTTCAAGTTAATATTGAAGACGCAAGAGAAGCAGACAGGATTTTTGATATTTTAATGGGCAAAGAAGTTATGCCAAGGAAAAAGTTTATCCAATCTTATGCTAAACAGGTAAAGAATCTTGATATTTAACCACTAATTAATCACGAATTAAATAAGAATGTAATTATGCCAAGTATAATGAACATTTTTAGTAAAATTGATAACTTTTTTAAGGAAGTTAAGCTTGAAATTAAAAAAGTAAATTGGCCAACAACAAAAGAAACTATAAGATATACTTTAATTATTATTGGTGTTTCTATAGTTACAGCAGCGTTTTTAGGTGGAATAGATTTTCTTTTTACAAGAGTTTTAGATAAATTCATACTTTAAAATTATGCCAAAGCAGAAATTACCACAAAAAAGATCTTGGTACGTTCTTCATACCTACTCAGGATACGAAGAATCAGTTGCTAAAAACCTTAAACAGCGCATAGAGTCTTTAGGCATGGAAGATAAGATTTTTAGTGTTATTGTGCCTAAGGAAAAAAAGATAAAGATTAAAGACGGAAAAAGAAAAACAGTTGAAGAAAAGATTTATCCTGGATACGTATTAGTTGAAATGATTGTTACTGATGATTCTTGGTATGTTGTTAGAAATACACCCAATGTTACTGGGTTTATTGGTGCTGGAACAACACCAATTCCAGTTTCTAAAAAAGAAATAGACAGTTTAATGGAAAGAATAGAAGAAAAAGAGCCTCAATACAAGATTGAAGTAAAACCTGGTGATTTAGTTAAAATCATAGATGGTCCATTTAAAGATTTTGATGGCAGGGTTTCAGATATTGATGAAGAAAAAGGAAAAGTAAAAGTATTGGTAAATATGTTTGGCAGAGATACTCCAGTAGAATTAGATTCGCTTCAAATTAAAAAATTATAAATAAGATTATGGCTAAAAAAGTAATTGCTAAAATTAAGGTTCAGATTCCAGCAGGCAAGGCTACTCCAGCTCCTCCAGTGGGTCCTGCTTTAGCTCAATACGGCTTAAATATTGCTGATTTTTGCAGGAAGTTTAATGATATGACTGGCGATCAGCAGGGTTTTGTTGTGCCAGTTGAAATCACTGTTTTTGAAGATAGAACATATATATTCAAGTTAAAAAAACCTCCTATATCAGAATTGCTTAAAAAAGCAGCTGGTATTGAAAAAGGTTCTGGCCAGCCAAATAAAATAAAAGTTGCTAAAATTACTAAAGAGCAATTAAAGAGAATAGCTGAGCAAAAAATGCCTGATTTTAATACTGATGATATTGAAGCAGCAATGAGAATAGTAGAGGGAACTGCTAAGAATATGGGCATTGAAATTAAATAATAGTTTCTATTTGAAATTCAATGATTCTTTCAGATCAAGATATTGAAAAATATATTCAGCAAGGGAAAATTAAAATTAGCCCAACCCCTGATTTTGAAAAACAATTAGGCCCAGCTTCTTTGGATTTAAGACTGGGTAGTGAATTTAAAGTTTTTAACCATTCAATGAGATCGCACATTGATCCAAGAGACCACCGGACTTTTGAAGGCTTGACTAAGATGATAAAAATCCAAGACGACCAACCTTTTATTCTTCATCCCAAAGAATTTGTTTTAGCTGCAACGCTGGAAAAAGTTTCTTTAGGCGCTGATATTGGAGCTAGGATTGAAGGAAGAAGCAGCTGGGGAAGGTTGGGGTTAATTGTCCATTCCACAGCTGGATATGTTGATCCAGGATTTTCTGGAAGACTTACTTTAGAAATGACCAATATTGGCCCAATATCAATCCTTTTATATGACAAAACGAGAATTTGTCAGCTGGCTTTTGAAACTTTATCTTCACCGGCTAAAGTTCCTTATTCTCAGAGAAAAGGCTCAAAATATATTTCTGATATGCTTCCTCAAGAAAGCAGGCTTTATGATGATGAATAAAAAGCCAAGCTTGTTTGCAAAAGGCTTAAATTAGGCTTCTGTTAATCTAACAGGCTTTTTTTATTTGGGGATTGACAATCTTCTTATATTGATGTATTTTAGAACGTAGTAACTTCAAAAGAGGTGAAAAAAACTTGGAAAGTATTGACAATAATAATGAAATGAAAATAAGGGTTTTTATTGATTATGAAAACCTTATGGGGGCCATAATAAGCATTCTTAAAAAGATGAAGCCGTCTCCAAAATTTAAATATGAACAACTCAAGAAATTTTTTAAGTGGTTGGCAAAAGGCAAAAACACTGAAATTTTTTGTTATTACGAAGACAAAAAACCAAAAGAAGAAGAAAGGAAAACTAGACTTGTAGATTATTTTCCTATATTGAAGCAACAATTAGAACAAGAAAGAATATCTTTTAATTTCTCTGGTGCGAGTAGGGTCAGCGTAGATTCAAGGATATTTGCTGCCTTTGCTAGAATGATTACAGAAGACGTAGCTCAAATATACTTAGTTTCTGGCGACGGAGATTATGCCGAAACGCTTCAGGTACTAAGGGAGCAAAAGAAAAAGATAGTTGTTGTTTCTGGTAAAGATTGCTTATCAGGATTGCTTATAGCAGTAGCTGACGAGATTTACTATATTGATGATGAGATAAACAATATTATGTCTTCTTAGTTCTCTTCTAAAAGGGTTAATACCCTATTTTTTTATTTTCTTCCAACCTTATGTTAAAATAATGGATATGTTAAAGAATAATTATAAGGGGAAGTTCATTGCTTTGGAGGGTATTGATGGTTCAGGCAAATCAACCCAATCAAAGCTATTAACTAATCGTCTTAAAAAAGAAGGATATAAAATTGCTTTCATAGATTTTCCTCAATATGGTAAAAAATCAGCAGGGCTAGTTGAAGAGTATTTAAATGGTAACTATGGCACATCAAAAGAAGTTGGGCCTTATAGGGCATCAATATTTTATGCTTGTGATCGTTTTGATGCTAGTTTTCAGATCAGAGACTGGTTAAAACAGGGTAAGATTATTATTACAGACAGGTATGTTGGATCTAATATAGGGCATCAGGGTGGCAAGATAAAGAATAGAAAAGAAAGGAACAAGTTTTTAAACTGGTTATATGAATTAGAGTATAGTATTTTTAATATTCCTAAACCAAACTTTTCTTTTATTTTTAAAATGCCTCCTTTGATAGCGCGTGACTTGTCTGGAAAGATTACTGATAAAATTAAAAAAGCTAAGAAAAAGATTTATTTGGGAAGAAAAAAAAGGGATATCCATGAAAAAGATTTAAAACACCTTTCAGATACTGAAAAATCATATTTAGAGATTGCTAAACAATTCCCAAAAGATTTTAAGATTATTGAGTGTTTTAAAAACGGAAAATTATTATCACCAAATATCATTCATGATGATGTTTGGAGAATAATTCAAAAGACATTATGACTAAAAATATTGCAAAAATCATTGATCATACCAATGTCAGCAGCAAAGCAACTAAAAAAGACATTGAAAAACTTTGTGAAGAAGTTAAAAGGCATGGTTTTGGAGGAATTTGCATTCGCCCTGAATGGGTAAGTTTTGTTAAAAAACAAATTAAAGGAGTTTATGTTAAGATTGTGGTTTTGGTTGATGAGCCAATAGGTGATAGTTCTCACAAAGAAAGAGTTTTAATTTGTAAAAAGATTAAGAAAGACGGGGGTGATCATATTGATATTGTTAATTCAATTCCTGATGTAAAGCACGGTTTGTGGAATAAAGTATTAAAAGATTTGAAACCAATTTGCAAGATATTGCCAACTAAAATAATTATTGGTTCAGGTTATTTAACTGATGATGAGATTATTAAAGCTTGTCAGATTGCAAAAAAAGCTGGAGCAATTTGTGTTAAAACTGCTACTAGTAAAGATCCATTAGAGCACAGGGAATTAAAAGAAAAATTCTATCATCTTAAATTAATGAAAAAATCAGCCCCCGGCTTATTAGTTAAAGCTTCTGGGAAAATAAAGACACTCAAGGATTTAAAAGAAGCAGTAAAAGCTGGGGCTGATATTATTGGAACAAGCTCAGGAGTTAAAATAATGAAGGAATTTTTTAAAAAATAATTTATGGAAAAAAATGAATTTGAACCAGTAATAGGGTTGGAGATTCATGCCGAATTAAAAACTAATTCAAAAATGTTTTGTTCGTGTCGTAATGATCCTGACGAAAGGCATCCAAATACTAATATTTGCCCAATATGCACAGCGCAACCGGGAACGCTTCCAGTTATAAATAAAGAAGCAGTTAGAAAAGTTATTAAAACTGGCTTGGCTTTGAAATGCAAGATTTCTAATCCTACAAAATTTGATAGGAAAAATTATTTTTACCCTGATCTGCCAAAAGGCTATCAGATTTCTCAGTATGATATGCCCATAGCTTATAAAGGAGAGTTAAAGTTGAATATCAAAGGACAAGGATCTAAAAGCGTGAGAATTACAAGGATTCACTTAGAAGAAGACACTGGCAGTTCAATACATGCAAAAGGTGCAGATTATAGCTTGGTTAACTTTAATAGAGCTGGCATTCCTTTAATGGAGCTTGTTACTGAACCTGATATTAATTCATCCTTAGAGGCCAAGAAATTCGGTCAGGAGCTTCAATTAATACTGAGATACTTAGATGTATCTGAGGCTAATATGGAAAAAGGCCAGTTAAGAGTAGAGGCTAATGTGTCAGTGAAGCCTAGAGGCTCAAAAGACCTGGGCACAAAAGTAGAAATTAAAAATCTTAACTCTTTTAAAGTAGTAGAAAAAGCAGTTGACTATGAGATTAAGAGGCAGGCCAAGCTTTTAAAATCAGGAAAAAAAGTACTCCATGAAACTAGAGGTTGGGATGAATCTAAAATGGTTACAGTTTCCCAGCGCGAAAAAGAACAAGCTCATGATTATAGGTATTTTCCAGAGCCTGATTTAAAGCCTTTAGTTTTTGATGACAATGAGATTAATAGTATCAAGGCCGAGATTCCTGAATTGCCTTCTAATAAAAGGATAAGGTTTGCTGAAGAATATGGTTTAGACGAAGATAGTGTAGAATTTTTTATACATAATAAAGAGTTGTCAGAGTATTTTGAAAAAGTAACAAGTGAATTTGAACCGAACATTCCACAAGACAAACTCAAGAGATTGATTGCCTTGGCAGTAAATTACATTATTACTGACCTCCAAAGTTTATTAAAAGAAAAAGCAGTTGAGGGTGAAGACTTTTTAATAACTCCAGAAAACTTCGCTGAATTCATTAGTTTAATTGAGAACAAAACAATACTAAGTAAGGTTGCCAAAACTGTTCTTTTGGAAATGTTTCAAACAGGCGCTGATCCTTCAAATGTTATTGAAGAAAAGGGGTTAAATTTAATGCAAGATGAGAACGAGATTATAGGCATTGTAAAGGATGTAATCTTAAAAAATGAAAGAGCAGTGCTAGATTTTAAAAAAGGAAAGCAGAATGCAATCCAGTTTTTAATAGGTCAGGTAATGGCAAGAACAAAAGGAAGAGTAAATCCTGAAACAGCAGAAAAGATTTTAAAAGACAACCTATAAAAAGCGTTTTATGAGTTTTTCTGCTTGAGAATAGTTTTTAATCCAGTTAATTGTTTTATCTTTTTTGAACCAAGTCATCTGGCGATTAGTGAATTGTATTGTGTGGAGCTTGATGGCTTTTTTAATTTTGTTTTTATCTTTATTCTTAAACCATTCAGTATAACCAATAGTTGAAAGCAGGGGAGACTTCCTATATTTTTTAGCTAATTTTTTAACTTCTTTTTCAAGTCCTAATTTGAACATTTTATCAGTTCTTTTTGAAATCCTTTGTTCCAGTTCTTTTTTAGAAAGTTTTATTCCAATTTGTAGAACTTCAAACAAAGGTTCTTTTTTTTGTCTTTGAACCCAATATGGTTTTTTAGTAATTTCAGAAACTTCAATTGCCCGCACCAATCTTCTTTTGTTATTTCTATCAATCAATTCAGCTCCCTTAGGATCCAGCTTTTTATATATTTCAAATAGTTGTCTGACGCTTTTTTTCTCAAGCTGCTTCCTTAATTTTTTATTGGGTTTTACCTTAGGAAAATCAATATTGTTTACAATTGAGCTAATATATAGTCCTGTTCCGCCAACCAAAAATGGGATTTTTGCTGTTTTCTGAATTTTATCAATAGCTTTTAAAGCTTTATTTTTATACAAAGCAACATTAAAATCTTTGTTTGGAAGAAGAAAGTTAATTAGATGGTGGGGGATAGCTTTAGTTTCTTTTTTAGTTGGCTTTGCGGTGCCAATAGCCATTTCTTTATAAATCTGTCTTGAGTCAGCTGAAACTATTTCACCATTAAACTGCTTAGCTAATTTAATCGCTAAACCTGTTTTTCCAGTTGCAGTAGAGCCTAAAACAACAATTAGTTTTGGTTTAGCTAAAATGCCTTTTAGCCCCCAGGGCAGAGCACTGGTAATTTTTACCTTAATGATTTTGCCTATTAAGTCTTTATCATCATTTTTAATTTTCACTGTTTTATATGTTCTGGTCTTTCCCAGTATAAAGCCATTTTTATAATCATTTACAAGTATTTCCACTTCCTTCCCAATGTATTTTTTATTCTTTTTCAAACTAGTTTTCTCAAGGGTTTTTGTTAGAGCCTCCCATCTAATCTGTTTTTCTTTTTTAGAAATATCATCTTTTAATTTATTAGCTTTTGTGCGGGGGCGGGGAGAGTACTTTGCAATATAGGCCATGTCAAATTTAACATCTTTAAAAAGCTTGAGTGTGTTTTGAAACTGGCTTTTAGTTTCAGTTGGAAAACCAACAATAGCATCAGTGGATAAACTGATATTCGGAATTTTCTTCCTTATTTTTGTAACTAAATCTTTATACTTTTTTATCGTATAACTGCGATTCATTTCTTTTAAGATTTTGTTATCTCCGGACTGAACTGGAAGATTAAGATATTCTGTTACCTTTTTAAGATTAGCTATTGCATTAATTATTTCGCTTGAAAAATCTTTGGGATTTGGAGATGTAAATCTTATCCAAAAATCAGCATTAATATTATTAATCATTTCTAAAAGTTTTGAGAAGTTTATTTTAGAATTAGCGGGGGATTTATAATCATTAACATTTTGACCCAAAAGCCATATTTCTTTAGCGCCATTTTTTATTGCACTTTTAGTTTCTTTAATAATTTCCTTGTGGCTTCTACAGGTTAAGGGCCCGCGGGTAAAAGGAACTACACAATAAGCGCAGGAATTATTGCAACCAGATGATATTGGAATTAAAGCTGAAAATTTACTAATTTGTTTGGGCTGTATTTTAAAATATTGGTTATCTTGTCTTAGTAAGGGCGGCCATAATTCTGATAAAAATCCAGCTTCAAAATATTTTGGCCATTGAGACAAGCTTTTAATATTTAAAACCAAATCAAATATTTTAATGAATTTTTTATGATCTTTTTTTGAAACACAGCCTGTTAAGATTGTTTTTAAATTCCTGTTCTTTTTTTTAAGCTTTTTTATTTTTTCTCCAAGTCCATAAACTCTGTTTACTGCAGACTGTCGAACTGAACACATATTGATTACAATTAAATCAGCCATGGTTTCATTTAAAGCTTGTTGATATCCTTGATTTTCCAACAAAAAAGCAATTCTTTCTGAATCAGACATATTCATCTGGCAGCCATAAGTAAGGATAAAGTATTTTTTGGCAATCATATTCTTTGTATAACATAAAAACAGCCCTATTCAAGGCTGTTTTTTTTAATCAGCTCTCTGTTTATTGATCAGCCTCTATCTTGGTTTATAATTGAGATTCTATTTTTTGCTGTAATCGCAGAATTCCACAGGAAGCATCTTTGATCCATCCACTTGGAACATCACAAGGGGTTGAGAAGATTTTACATTCTCCTGTTGTTCGGTTTTTAGCAGGAGTAATAACTTGAATACAAACTACTGGTTCTTCACAGTGAGGAATAACACATTTTCCTTCAACGCATTTTGAAGTTGAATCTATGCTTGTTAAACAGCGGGACAAAGGACAGTCTATGTCTTCCCTGCACTCAAAAGAAACACCAGGTTTCTTACAGATGCTATAGGATTTAGTTGCTCTTATTTCTTCTAGTCCTTCACAGCAGTGTTCTTCAACTGTTCCTAAAATTGGGTTTCTGTTGACTTTTTCACCTTCTCTGGCACACACAATATTGGTTTTACATTCTCCACGATGAACAATTTCTGCTGTATTTCTCTTTGCTTCACATATGTTTCTATATGTTTTTCCATCCTTCCCACAAACTGGAGTTGTAATGTCAGAGCAAACTAAAGATCCTGTTGCGCTGTTGTCTTGGTATCCAGCTCTAATCTTCATAATTCTAATAGCATTTTCAGCTAAAGATCTGGCAGCTATTGCCTGGCCATATGCTTTACCATAATTTCCTTGCTCAAACTCTTGTTTAGTCAGTGTTAGTTTTTTCTCAGCCTCTTGAACTAATCGAAACGCATCAGGTATTTCTTGTATGGTGGCATTTTTTTCTGTAATGATATTTGTTATTTTCCCCAGCAAACTTTGAGCTTCTTTAATTACTGCCTCTGCCTTTTCTTTTGTTATTGTTCCCTGATAGTTGTCTGTTATTCCTTCAATGCTTTTTTCTCTTACCCTTTCAATTACGGTCCTGAGTTTTTCTGAAAGCTCTCCTCCTTCAAGAGAATTTATAATATCCAAATGTTTTATTTTATCTCCACTTATTTTTCCGATATATTCTTGAAGCCTTTCCTGACGTTGTTCAGGAAGATTCTCCAGTCTTTTCCTGAAACTCTCAAGCATTCCTTCTTTTTTCTCTTCAATTCTTATTCTGATGTTTTCAGGAAGTTTTTCTTTTAATGCATCAAGTATTGTTAAGTTTTTGAACTCTTTAAAATCACCACCTTTTATTAGATTCAAATTCTTTTCTAATCTTTCAGGAATCTTGTCTTCATCTTCAAGATTGACCATTACGTCTCTAAATCTTTCTAAATGTTCTTCTCTGGCTGCTTTTATTTTTTCAAAAGCCTCAGCAGGAACTTGTTCTTCAAGCTTTTCAAGAACTCTTTGGTGCAGTAGCTGTTGTTGAATGTATTTATCTAGGAAGTTTCCCACTTGTTCATTTTCCTGGGCAGTGACTTTGATTCTTTCTGCAAATATTTTTACTGTTTTAATTTCATTCTCATAGCTTTCAGTAGCTTTTTTTATGGCTTGAGGATTTTTATTCATTTCAACCATTTTTTTAAGTTCCATTAACTTCTCATTGGCAAATCCTTCTCTTAGCTCTGTTTTAGCTAGTGGATTAAAAGTAAAGAAAGTCCTAATTCCTCTTCCCAAATTTTTAAAAAAATAAAAGGGACTGTCAGGTAAAATAGTAGGCGGGCTGATTTCTAAATCAGCTGGCTGAACATCTTCATCTAACTCAATTTCTTGCTGAGCTTCTTCAGAAATTACTGTTTCTTCATCGGCAATAACAAAACTAGTTGTCATTCCCAATAAGAAAACCACCAAACTAATAGTTAAATATTTAGCTAGTTTAGACATGTTTGAGAATTATAAACAGATAAATTAGAGCTAAACTAAACATTTTTAGTTTTGCCTGTTAAACCTATTTAGATTATTTATATTTTTCAATTTCTATTTTCGCTTTTTTGATAAACTCTGTCAATTTAATTTTCCCCAAGTCTTTCCCTTTATTTCTTATTCTTACTGATTTTGATTTTGATTCTTCATCTCCAATAACTAATAAATAGGGGATTCTCTGTATTTCACCATTTCTTATCTTTTTAGAAACACTTTCATTTTCATCTTTTAACTGATATCTGAAATCATTTTCAGCTAATTCTTTGGCAATGTTTTCAGCATATTTTTTATGCTTAACTCCAACTGGAATAACCCAGATTTGTTCAGGAGCCAGCCAGAGAGGAAAGTTTCCTGCATAGTGTTCAATTAAAAATGCCATAGTACGTTCCAGTGATCCAATAGAAGACCTGTGAATCACTATTGGCTGTTCTTTTTTACCTTTTTCGTTAATGTATTGTAGTTTAAAGCGAGCCGGCATGCAGAAATCATACTGAACAGTAAAAGCAGTATCTTCTTTGCCTGCCACATTTTTCATTTGGACATCAATTTTAGGGCCATAGAAAACAGCTTCGTCTTTAGCAATAACATAAGGAGCCTTCATTTTTTCAAGCACGTTTTTAAGAATCTTTTCTCCTTGCTTCCAATTTTTAGGATCATCATAATATTTTTTCTTATTCTTTGGATCGCCAAGCGACAACCTAAACCAATAATCTTCACCTTTTTTTAACTTTAGTGTTTTTGCCACAAAGTTTATGAGATCAATGACTTCTTTTATCACTGAAGCTGCTTGATCATTTCTGCAGAAAATATGGGAGTCAGCCAAGCAAAAGCTTCTTACTCTCATTAGCCCTGTTAATTCTCCTGACTTTTCATAACGATATAGTTTGGCCACTTCAGCAATTTTAAGAGGAAGTTCTTTATAACTTCTTGGTTTGCTTTTAAAAAGCATAAAATGATGAGGACAGGACATTGGTCTTAAAATCAATTCATCTTCATCAACCTTCATAACAGGATACATAGTGTCTTTGTAATATGGATAATGACCAGAGATCTCGTAAAGTTTAACCTTAGCTAAATCAGGAGTGTAAACATGCTTGTACCCTCTTTTAATTTCTTCATCAATTATAAATCTTTCAAGCTTTCGTCTGATAGTAGCACCTTTCTCAGTAAGAAGAGGCAGTCCTGGCCCCACTTCTTCTGCAAAAATAAATAGATCTAGTTTTTTGCCTAATTTTCTGTGGTCTCTTTTTTTAGCATCTTCTTGCATTTTAATATATTCATCTAGCTCCTTCTTTGTTTCAAAAGCAGTGCCATAAATCCTGGTTAACATTTTATTCTTTTCATCTCCATGCCAATAAGCTCCAGCAACAGATAAAAGCTTAAAAGCTCCAATTTTGCCAGTAGATTTAACATGAGGACCTCCGCACAAGTCAGTGAATTCATCTCCAGTTCTGTAAATCACTGCTTTTTCTTTTCTTTGCGCTATTTCATCCAGCCATTCTTGTTTATAAGGATTATTAGGAAAGAGTTTTCTGGCTTCAGAAACTTCTATAACCTGTTTTTTAAAAGGCAGGTTTTTGTTAATGATTTTCTGCATCTCTTTTTTAATTTTTGGAAAATCTTTTTCATTAATTTGTTTGGAATAATCAAAATCAAAATAAAACCCATCTTCAGTAGCAGGGCCCATTGCCATTTTAAGGCCTGGGTAGAGTTTTATCATTACCTGAGTTAGAACGTGTTCAGCGCTGTGGCGCATTACTCCTAGATTTTTATTTTCTTTTTTTAACATATTATTTTGTTTACTTATCTAATTATATATTTTTTCGACTAATAAAACAAAAACCTCTTTTAAAGAGGCTAGTTCTTAAATATTTTAAAAACTTAAGGCCTAGCCTCGCCTAAAAGAGGTTGTAGTTGTTGTGTTAAGTTTTCTATTAATGCTTAACATGTTTTAAATTTAGAATTTTCAAAAACTATTGTCAAGCTTCAATAATTTCTTCAATATCTTCGCAGATTATTTTTGGAGTAGTGCTTTTAGAGCTTATTCTTCCAGAAACAAAAACTATTTTATTTTCTTTAAATAGAGCCGACTTTTTTTCCATGATTGATGGAAATACTACTACTTCAATTTTATCAGATAAATCTTCAATGCTCATAAAAAGCATTGGCCTTCCATTTTTGGTCATTATTTTTTTAATCTTTGAAATTATGCCTCCTATTTTAATGCTTCCACGAGTTTGAACAGTGCTTAAATTTGATATTTTAGTTGTTTTTTTATCTAAAATATTCTTGTAATCTTCTAGGGGGTGGGCGCTTACAAAAAGACCTAAAAGTTCTTTTTCCCAACTAAGTTTTTCACTTTTAGTAGCCACTTCTGTTGTTTCAAGCTTAATTTTTGCTGGCGCTAAAACTGTATCAAAGAGGCCGATTTGTCCATTTTCTTTCATTTTTTGGTTCTCTCTATTCCACTCTAGCAGTCTTTCTAAGTTAAAAAGAAGCTGGTTTCTTTCTATAAACTTATCAAAAGCTCCAGCCTTAATTAGACTTTGCAATGATTTTTTATTTAAATCTTTTGTATTAATTCTTGTTATAAAGTCATTAATCGAAGTATATGGTCCGTTTTCTTTTCTTTCAGCTACAATCGTATTGGTAATTCCTTCGCCAACATTTTTAATTGCAAACAAGCCGAAACGAATTTGTTTTTTATGAGGTATAACACTAAAATGTCTCCAGCTTTCATTTATATCAGGAGCCAGCACTTCAATCCCCATATTTTTACATTCATCAATAACAAAACCAATTCTTTCAACATCAGCTTTTTCTGAAGTTAAAAGAGCTGACATAAATTCAATTGGATAATGGGTTTTTAAATAAGCGGTTTGATAAGCAATAGTAGCATAAGCTACGCTATGACTTTTGTTAAAACCATAGTGTGCAAAGGGTAAAATCCATTCCCAGATTTTTCTTGCTATATTTTCTTGAATATTATTTTTCTTCATTCCTTGAATTAATTTTTCTTTTTGTTCAAGAAGTAATTTTTCAATTTTTTTCCCAACAGCTTTTCGTAAAATATCTGCTTCAGCCAAACTAAATCCAGCCAGTGTTTGAGCAATAAGCATTATGCTTTCTTGATAAACAAGTAATCCATAGGTTTCTTTTAAAATATTTTTTAATTTGGGGTGCAGATATTCAATCCTGCTCTGTCCTCTTTTTCTTGAAATATATTCAGGAATCAAAGACATTGGACCAGGCCTATAAAGAGCAAGCATCACCACAATATCATTGAATTCATCAGGTTTTAATTGTTTTAAGTAGCGCTGCATACCGCTAGACTCTAACTGAAATACACCAATTGTTTTCCCTTTTTGAAATAGTTTGTAAGTTTGCCTGTCGTTTAAAGGAAGATTTTCAATATCAATCTTTTTTTTGTGAATCACATAAATTTTTGCCAGCGTATCTTCAATAATTGTTAAATTTTTTAATCCTAAAAAGTCCATTTTTAAAAGTCCCAAATCTTCAATGGCATGCATTTCATATTGAGTTACAATTTCCTCATGATTCTGGGTAGGATGCTGCAAAGGAACGACATTATCTAATGGTTCAGCTGAAATCACTACTCCACAGGCATGAGTTGAAGCGTGGCGGGCCACTCCTTCTAGTTTTTTTGCCAAGTTAATTAGTTTCTCAGCTTTTTGGTCTGTTTCATAAAGCTGACGGAACTCAGGAACTTTTGACAAAGTATTGTCTAACGTAAAGCCAAAAGGAATCATTTTTGCAATCTGATCACAATAGCTATAACTATAACTTAAAGCTCTTCCTACATCTCTTATAACAGCTCTGGCTGCCATTGTTCCAAATGTGATAATCTGGGCAACTTTATCTTTGCCATATTTTTCAGTAACATAATTAATTACTTCATCTCTTCTTCTGTCAGCAAAATCTAAATCAATATCTGGCATTGAAATACGTGCTGGGTTCAAAAATCTTTCAAAAAGAAGATTATATTTTAATGGATCAATACTTGTGATATTCAACAGATAAGAAACTAAAGAGCCTGCCACTGATCCTCTGCCTGGACCTACAACAATTCTTTTTTCTTTTGCCCAGTTAACAAAATCAGCAACAATTAAAAAATATGCAGTAAAGCCCATTTTATTAATCATTTCCAGTTCATAATTTAATCTTTCTTTGATTTCTTTGCTGGGCAAAGGACCATATTTTTTCTTTAATCCTGTTTTACAAAGCTCTCTCAAATAATCTTGGGGAGTTTGTTTGTTTGGTGTTTGAAATCTAGGAAGTCTGATTTGGCCAAGCTTAAATTCAAAATTGCAAAGCTCAGCTATTTTCTGAGTGTTATCAATTGCCTCTGGAACATCTTTAAATTCTTTGGCCATTTGCGCAGGTGGTTTTATTGAGAAATCATCTGCTTTGATTGTCATTCTTTCAGGGTCATTAGGATCAGCACCAGTGTTGATAAGCATTAAAGTGTCTTGGGCGTCAGCATCTTCTGCTCTCAAATAATGGCTGTCATTTGTTGCTACTAAAGGAATTTTTAATTCTTTTGAAAGAGATATTAAAACTTCATTTGCTTTTTGCTGCTCTGGTATTTTAGAATGATGTTGGATCTCTAAATAAAAACTATCCTTTTCAAATATCTTTTTATACTTTAAGGCTTTTTCTTTTGCTTCTTTCAGCTTGTTTTCTAAGATTAGTTGAGGAATTCTGCCTTTTATACATGCCGACAAGCCAATTAATCCTTCAGAATGTTTAGCTAAAAGTTCGTCATCAATTCTTGGCTTGTAATAAAAACCTTCTAAATGAGCTTTTGTAATAAGTTTTACCAGGTTTTTATAGCCAACTTTGTTTTTGGCAAGAAGAATTAAATGATATATCTTATTATCAATATGCGGTCTTTTCTGGTTCATTGATTCAAAAGCAGTATATGCCTCACAACCTATTATTGGTTTTACTCCATATTTTTTTGCTTTTTTGAAGAATTCAACCGCACTATACAAAACACCGTGGTCAGTTATAGCAATGGAATCCATGCCAAGTTTTTTTGTATAATCCAAAAGCTCATCGATTTTTGGTAGACCATCTAAAAGAGAATAGTGACTATGGACATGGAGGTGAGTAAATTTTGACATAATTAAATCATTTTACTTTTTCTCCTGAAGTGAGTCAAATTCCATAGTTTATGTTTGACAAATCATAAATTGTTTGTTATAATTTAAGCATAATTAGTTCTTTGAAATTTATAAAAGAGAGAAAGAAATTGGGTAGCCAAATTTGTTTATCAAACAATGATAGATAGATTTGGCTGCCTGATGAACAAGGTGGTCAGTAGTTGAAAAACTAAATGACTCAAACAGAAAAAGAAACAAAAATCGAAATTGTAGAATCGTTCCTAATAGGGGAAATGAAAACAAGGTTCAAATATCAAGGAAAGGTATTTGAAATGATAGGAAATAAAAGCCAGCAAATATTCGTCAGAGAATACACAAGTGACGAATATTGGAACGTTCAAAAAGAACCTGAAACTCCTTATGAAGAAAAACTCAGAGAAGCTTTTTCAGTGTACATAGAAAAATGCTGTCCAGATTTGCCTGATAGCGCGCGTAGAAAATTAAAATTACTAACATAGAATAACCACCAGCTAATCAGCCAACTTTCTCTCTTAATCTCCATTTTTAAGCTCATAATTACATATTGTGATCTGAAAAAAGAAGATTAACAAAGACTGCTCATTATTGAGCGGTTTTTGTATTATAATGGAAGAATGAGATACCCAAATTTTTCTGAAGAGAAAAGATTATGGAAAAAGAGATTTAAGATTGTGGTTGGGATAGATGAGGCAGGAAGAGGACCTTTAGCAGGACCAGTATTTGCCTGTGCTGTTGTTGTTTATAAAATGCCAAAATCTAAAATCCAAATGCTGAAGATAAGAGATTCAAAAAAACTAACTCCAAAACAAAGAGAAGAGTTTTATGACGTCCTTATAAATCACAAACAGATTCAATGGGGGATAGGCAGGGCTTCTGAAAGAGTTGTTGATGGAATAAATGTTCTACAAGCTACAAAACTAGCCATGAAAAGAGCGGTGAAGAATTTAGAAAAAAAACTTGGCCAAAAAGCCGACTTCCTAATTTTAGATGGAAGAATAAAGCTTGATTTAGATGTGGGTCAGAAATCAATTATTAAAGCTGATAATAAGGTTTTTTCTTGCGCTGCAGCTTCAATTATTGCCAAGGTGAGCCGGGACAGATTGATGAGACGACACCATAGAAAATACCCCGAATACGGTTTTTTTAGCCATAAAGGGTATGGAACAAGAAAGCACATAGCAGTTTTAGCTGAATTGGGTCCTTGTAAGCTTCATAGAAAAACCTTTAAACCAGTGATAAAATACAGTTAATTTTACTTGCAATTTCATTAATATTAGCTTAAACTTATTGGATTATGGCTGTTCCTAAGAAAAGAGGTACAAAATCAAAAAGAGACAAGAGAAGACTGCATATTTTTTTAAAGGAGCCCGGTTTAACCAAATGTCCAAGATGCGGGGTTTTAAGATTATCCCACAGTGCTTGTTTATCTTGTGGGTATTATAAAGACAATCAAGTTATTGATGTTTTGGCTAAATTAGATAAAAAGGAAAGAAAAGCAAAGGAAAAAGAAATGAAAGCTAAGGAAGAGACACAAGAAGTACCTGCGAAGAAACCATTAGACTGGAAAACTTTGTCTAAAAAATAATTAACTATTTAACAATTTAATTCATGGCTAGCCGTCATCTTTCTCGTTCGATAGCAATGCAGTCATTATATGAATGGGATTTTTCTAACAAAAAAGTGGATTTAAACATTATTGTTGAGAGAAATCTTGAAGAGTTTGGTCCTGGATTAGAGGATAAAAACTTTATTTGGGAGCTTGTAACTGGAGTGATAAAGCATTTAGAAGAGGTTGATAATATTATAAAAACAGCTGCTCCTCAGTGGCCGATTACTCAGATTTCAATTGTTGATAGAAATATTTTAAGACTTGGAATTTACGAACTTTTATACGAAGATAAAAAAGCTGTTCCTCCAAAAGTTGCTATTAATGAAGCAATTGAGCTTGCAAAGTCATTTGGGGGTGAGAATTCAGGCAAATTTATAAATGGAGTATTAGGAACTGTATATAAAAACCTTCCTGGTTATGAGGAAGACATGAAAAAAGGTAAACAAGAAAAAAAGAAAAAATAATTAATATTAAGTTGGTGATTGGTAAATGGCAGTTCGGTTTCTTAAAAAATTATTCCTAACTGCCAACTACTAACTACTAGCTAAGAATTTGTGAAAGATTTTCCAATTTTAGAAAAAAAACTAAATTTAAAATTTAAAAATAAAGATTTATTAACACAAGCATTTGTCCACAGATCTTATTTAAATGAAAATCCAGACTTTCATTTACATCATAATGAAAGACTGGAATTTTTAGGCGATGCTGTGTTAGAATTAGTTGTTACTGAAGACTTGTATCTTAGTTATCCCGATAAGGCAGAAGGAGAGCTTACTAACTGGAGAGCAGCTTTAGTTAATTCAAAAATATTGTCAAGAATTGCTAAGGAATTAAAGTTTAGTGATTTTCTTCTTTTATCAAAAGGGCAATCAAAAGAAGCTGGCAAGGCAAGAAAATATATTTTAGCTAATGTTTTTGAAGCAATTATTGGAGCAATTTATCTTGACCAAGGTTACGACGCTACTAAGAAATTTATTAAAAAGTATTTAATGAAAGAACTGCCTAATATTCTTGAAAAAGGACTTTATAAAGATGCTAAATCAAGATTTCAGGAACAGACACAGGAAAAAATAGGGATTACCCCAACTTACAAAGTATTAAAAGAATGGGGGCCTGACCATGATAAAAACTTTGTTATAGGTGTTTATTTAGAAAAGAAATTAATAGCTAAGGGTGAAGGTTCTTCTAAACAAGAAGCAGAAGAGCAAGCAGCCCAAAACGCATTAGAAGCTGAAAACTAAACATGTTAGTCATTAGATTATTTAGAATAGGCAAAAAGAATCAGCCAGCATTTAAGATTGTTGTAACTGATAAAAAAAACCCTCCTAGAAGCGGTCGTTTCGTTGAAGAGGTTGGTTTTTGGAATCCTTTAATTAAACAAAAAGGATTAAAAAAAGATAGAATTAAGTATTGGCTTTCAGTTGGAGCGCAGCCTTCAGAAACTATTCATAATTTATTGATTTCAGAAAAGATTATTGAGGGTAAAAAAATAGCTAAACATAAAAAATCAAAGAAAAAAGAGGAAAAGCCAGCTGAAGAAAAGTCTGCAGCAGAAGTTAAAAAAGAGGAGAAAAAAGAGGAAGTTAAGTCTGAAAAGGAAAAAGAGTCAGAATCTAAACCAGAAAAACCTGAAGAGAAAAAACAAGAGTCAATTGCAGATGCAGAGGTTAAAAAAGAGGTAAAAGAGCTGAAAGAGGAGAAAGTAGAGGAGAAACCTGTTGAAGAGAAAAAAGAAGAACCCAAAGAAGAATCTAAACCAGAAGAAAAACCTGTCAAAGAAAAGAAAGAAGAAGTAAAGGAAGAGAAAAAAGAAATGAAGGAAAAGGTAGAAAAAGACAAAGAATAAAGTTGACAAATACTTAAAAACCATTAAAATTTTAGACAAGTAGCGTTAATCTAATTAGCTGATTCTCCGATTGATTAATGGAGGGGTAAGCTGAAAGGTCGGGCTACTGAATGAAAAATTATTGATTGATAATATGGCAACTAAACAAAACGATAAGGAATTCTTAGAGTTTATTGTGAAAGCCTTAGTTGATAATCCAGATGATGTTAAAGTTGACCGCAAGGTTGATGAAATGGGAGTTTTACTTTCTTTAAAAGTAAACCCTGAAGACATGGGTCAGATTATTGGTAAGGCCGGATCAACTGCCAGAGCTATTAGAAACTTGGTTCGAATCGTCGGTCTTAAGAATCACGCTAGAGTGAACTTAAAGATCGAAGAGCCAGAAGGTTCTACTAGAGAAAGAAAAGCTCCAGCAGCTGGTGAAGAATTAAGTGACTTGAAATTGTAATCTCGTCCTTGTAGATTTACTACTAACAAAAGCAGTGCTAATATATTGGTAGCGCTGTTTTTGTTAGACTAAAATTATGCTTAAATTTGATATTATTACAATTTTTCCAGAAATATTTAACTCTTATTTAAAAGAGAGTTTAATTGATAGGGCTCAAAAAAAGAAATTTATTAAAGTTCGGGTTCATAATTTAAGAAAATGGACTACTGATAATCACCAGACAGTTGATGATAAGCCTTATGGCGGGGGACTGGGAATGGTTTTTAAAGTTGAACCAATTTTTAAAGCTATAAAGGAAATTTTAAAAAAAACAAAGATTAAAAAGAATAAGAGAAAAATTATTCTTTTTACGCCTCGTGGAAAAAAGTTTAATCAACAAACAGCTTATAAATTATCAAAGCTTGATCAGATTGTTATGATTTGCGGTCGTTATGAAGGAGTTGATGAAAGAGTGGCAAAACATATTGCTGATATGGAATTATCAATAGGCGATTATGATTTAATGGGAGGAGAGCTTCCATCAATGGTGGTTCTTGAAACTGTTTCAAGATTGATTCCTGGGGTTTTAGGAAAACCAGCATTGTTAAAAGAAAGAATCACAAAAGAAAAGGGATTTATTGAATACCCTCAATACACAAGACCAGAAGTTTTTGAGCCTAAAGGTAAAATTAAGGCAAAAAGTTCTAAAAAATGGCTTGTGCCAAAAGTTTTATTGTCTGGTAACCATAAAGAAATTGAAAAATGGCGAAATAAGCATAAAAAAGAAGTAGGGAAGTAATAAAAATAAGGTTAGAGATTCAGCTTTAAAGGGTAAGTGTGTAGCTAAAGCAAGTAAAAATAAATCCTATTATTCTTCGTCTTCATCTTCATCTTCCATCATGTATGGATTCCAATCAACACGTGGTGGTTGCAAGTCAGCTATCTCATCTTCTATATTATCCAATCTGTTGTTTATTTCATCAAACTTCCAAACCAAATAAGCAATAGGAAGCCCAATAAGTAATATGCTTAAAAAATCAATTTTCATATTCTTTATTATAACCCAAAAGCTCCCTTTTGGGAGCTGATAGTGATTAAGGTAGTTATTCTCTTTTGTCTTCTTCCTCTGCTACTTTCTTGATAGCTTTCATAATTAGTTCTATCTGCATATAGCTTTTGTCTTTAGCATTTCCTCCTTTAAAGTAGGCCTCAATCAATTCTTTTGTATACTCATTATTTACTGCCATATTATTTTGCAATGTTATTTAATTACGCGACCTTTCCTATATCATTAAGTATATTCCATAAACTAAAACCCCTTAGGCGGACACCCCTGTGAGTTTCCAAATCTTTCAATTTGAATTCGCACAGACTTTAACATCTGTAGATTGGTATTAACCTACCCACAGAGTTGTCTCCCTAAAGGGTTTGTTAAGACACGTATCCGCCGTTTCCTAATGGAAACAATATTGAATGTTCTTACTATATTTATTTTAACTTTAATCAAGAAACCTTGTCAAGCTCTACCAAGGTGAATTTAATACTATTGTGTCGTAATCAAAAATCATAACATCTTGATTGTATTCGTATTTGCTGTTAAACCCACTATCTTTTGATAAAATCGCAATTTTATCAGAAACATCGATAGCGTTCTTTGTTGCAACAAAGATAGACAAATCTCCTATTTCAATGACCGGATTGCTTGGATTAATGAAATTAATAATTTCTTTTTTGTCAGCATTTCTTTCTTCCATATTCTCTAGTATTGGTAAAACCTCTTTTACTATAGCTTTATAGTTTTTCTTTTTATTGTAGTCTACATAAAAATGACCACAAGTTTCTGAAAGAACGTGTGGAGTAATAAGATATTTCCATCTATTAGGAATTTTAATACGATTTAAAAATTTTAAGAGTTTATCATACTCAGGATTAAGAATCTTTTTAAATCTAATCTCTATCAGTCCGTCTATAAGGATTTTTATTACGCTTGTATCAATTAGCACTCCATTTCTAATATATGGCACAATATCTTTGTCGTAGTTTTTGTCTGAGAGATTTGTTAAAATCATTTTTATGATATTAACTATTCCTTTTTTTCTTCCTTAGGTACAACTTCAAATGTTTTCACCTCTTGAGAACCTGCAGTTAAATGTTTAATTGCAACTGTATTATTTTCTAAATCTATTATTATTTCATAACGTGAAGGTTCTCTACTGCCTAATGTTTGATAGAAAGTACAAATCAATTTCCAATTTTTTGATTCTTCATCAACAGCACCATTAATAGGCTCAAGAGTTTCAATATTAAACTTCAGCAATCCGAGATTGCCGTACGCTGATTCAAGCACCCTTCTTGCCAATTCAATGGCTTGAATAGACTTTGATTTATCTGTCATATTATTACTTCAAGATGTGTCTATTATCTTAATTATACCCTAATAACAAGTAATAACAACAATACCAACCCTGTGGAAAAAAAACAACCCTTTACTTTTATGACGGGAGAAGAGAGGTTTTATTACTTTTTTTGGGTTATAATAAAAATATGAAATGGTTTAAGGAAAATTTAGATAAAATAATTGCAATTTCAGTATTTGTGGGGCTATTCTTTGTAGCTTATTTAATAGGACGGTTTTTCCCCCAATTAAGTAATAACTTAGCTGACCTTTTGAAATTTATATTTGTATGTGTTCTGATTTGGTTTGTTGTTAGTATAATCATTGATAGTTTTAAGAAATAAAGCTACTTGCTTTGTCTACATACTTACCCTTTAAAGGGTGTTGACAGCACCTTTTTGTTGTTTCATAATATAACTAGATCATTTAAAAGTTAGCTTTGGCTAGTTCTTTTAAAAAATCTAAGGAGTTAATAATATTGAAACGAATAATTTCTAAAATAAACACGAAAAGAATGAAAAGCGGAACGATTGTTTTGCTTTTGACGACTATGATGATTTTTGTCTTAATACAAGATACAAGTCATCAGGCAGAGATTGCTATTGCTAAAGAATCAGTAGTAGTAGATTATCGAGCAAAGAGCGTTGTTGCTGAAGAATCAATAGTTGCTGTAAGTAGAGCTTTTTCTGATTTTGATGTAGAGATAGAGTGGAGTAACACATGGGGTGGACAGAAATATGATCACGGGTACTCTATCTGGAGTAATGGAACCTATCTCTATACGCTTGGAGACACTGACAGCCTTGGAGCAGGTTCTTATGATTTTGCTCTTCTCAAGTGGGACACAGATGGAAACATCCTTTGGAACCGCACTTGGGGTGGATCAGAGAATGACAAAGGATACTCTATCTGGAGCAATGGAACCTATCTCTATACGCTTGGAGACACTAGAAGTTTTGGAGCAGGTTCTTCTGACTTTGCCTTACTCAAGTGGGACACAGATGGAAACATTCTCTGGAACCGCACATGGGGTGGACAGGGCTATGATCAGGGACGTTCTATCTGGGGCGATGGAACCTATCTCTACACACTTGGAAACGCTGAAAGAGTCACAGGTTCTTATCATACTTACTCTGATCTTGCCTTGGTTAAATGGGACACAGATGGAAACATTCTCTGGAACCGCACATGGGGAGGAACAGTCCATGATCACGGGTACTCTATCTGGAGCAATGGAACCTATCTCTACACTCTTGGTGATACTAGAAACTATGGAGCAGGAGATTATGACTTTGCCTTACTCAAGTGGGACACAGATGGAAACATTGTTTGGAACCGTACTTGGAGCGGACAGGGCTATGACCGTGGATACTCTATCTGGGGTGATGGAACATATCTCTATGCACTTGGATACACTAGAAGCTTTGGAGCAAGTTATGATGTTGCTTTGCTCAAGTGGAGGGCAGATATGACTGTTCCTGAGTTAAACAATCCCTCTGATATCACTTACTCAGAAGAAAGCACGGGCCATAGAATCACTTGGACTGTTATAGAATATAACCCTGACAGATATGTTGTCTACAAGGACGGCACAGAAATCGTTTCAGGCACTTGGATCTCTGGCAGCTCAATAGTAATCAATGTAGATGGACTCTTGGTTGGCTCATATGAGTATGTTGTTGTTGTTTATGACACATCCAACAATTCTGATGAAGATACAGTGATTGTAACTGTTGTAGATACTACTGCTCCTGTTCTAACTAGTCCTTCTGACATCACCTATGAGCAAGGAGAAGTAGGTAACAACATAACATGGACTATTGCAGATTCTTATCCTGACACTTATATTATCTACAAGGATGATACAGAAATTGCTTCTGGTGTTTGGGTTTCTGGAGATGTAATGACAGTCAATGTAGATGGGTTACTTCCTGGTTTGTACGATTATACGATTGTTGTGTTTGATTTTTATGGCAATTTGGCCAGAGACACAGTAATTGTAGTTGTAGTGGACAACATTGTTCCCGTCCTAACCACCCTAGCTGATATTGTATATGAGCAAGGAGAAGTAGGTAACAACATAATCTGGACTGCTAGTGATGCTAACCCTGACAGATATGTTGTCTACAAGGACGGCACAGAAATCGTTTCAGGCACTTGGATCTCTGGCAGCTCAATAG